>JBOHIT010000351.1:0-17166 GCA_050726155.1 Bradyrhizobium sp. | reverse complement strand
CAAGCTGCTGCACGCGCTGGTTCGCTTCCGACTTGTTGTAGAGCGTCTTCATCTCCTGCTTCTGCCGTTCGGTGGCGTGACGCACCAGCTGGTCCGCGGCCTCCCAGGCGTCAGCTTCGTTTTCGCGACAGATCACCTGCAGCCGCATGCCGAAGCCGATGTCGTTTTCACGGCCATGGGCACGGGCCATTTCCCTGATCTCGACAATGTTGCTGGCGATCCGCTCCGGCAGGTCGCCCCAGAACAGATGCACGTCGGAATGCTTCGCCGATAATTCCCAGGCCTGGCGCGAGCCGCCGCCGAGATAGAATTTTGGAAATGGCTGCTGCAGGGGCCGCGGCCGGATATGCGCACCGGACAGTTTGTGGAACTTGCCTTCGAACGTCACCGGCCCGCGCGTGGTCCACAGCGCCTTGAGAATCGAGACTTCCTCCTCCATCAATGCGTAGCGCTCCTCCTTGGCGTAGCCCACGCCCTCGCCTTCGACCTCGCTCTCGTTCTGGCCCGCGATCAGGTTGATGCAGATGCGCCCGCCCGACATCTGGTCGAAGGTCGAGATCATATTCGCCAGCAGCACCGGGTTGATATAGCCGGGCCTTGCGGCGATCAGCGGCTTGATCGTCGACGACCGCGCCGCCATGAACGCGCCCGTGATCCAGGCTTCCCAGCACACCGAGCCCACCGGGATCAGCAGATATTCAAAGCCGGCTGCCTCGGCGGCCTGCACCACGCGGTCACACAGTTCCGGCGAGCCGGCAATTTGCGCCTCCATCAGCCCATAGGCCGTGGTGTCGCCATGCGTAGGCAAGTACCAACCGAATTCGAGCGGACGCATCGACGCTTCTCCCTCTGGACGCCGGCTCGTCCGGCTCGTGTTGCGATAGTCTAGCGTCCAAAGCGGGTACCGCAAATCGGGTTCCAGACGGCACGTTTTGACGCGCTCTCTTCACGCGAAGCCGGCGTCCACTTCGCTGGAAAACGCTCCAACGCCTTTTTCCATACCAATGACATCAATGGCGCGCTAAAGATGGCGCCATGTCACCGGTTTCGCTGCTTCTCAATATTCTCTGGATCGTCCTGGGCGGCGCATGGATGGCGGCCGGCTGGATACTCGCCGCCGTCATCATGGCGATTACGATTATCGGCCTGCCCTGGGCCCGCGCGGCATTCAATATTGCTGTTTACACGCTGTTTCCGTTCGGCCAGCAAGCCGTCTCGCGCGACCTCTACACCGGCGAGCGGGACATCGGCACCGGACCGCTCGGCGTCATCGGCAACATTATCTGGCTGGTGCTGGCGGGATGGTGGCTGGCGCTCGCGCATGTGATCACGGCGGTCGTGCTGGCCGTGACCATCATCGGCATTCCCTTTGCCTGGGCACACCTCAAGCTTGCCGGTATCGCCCTATGGCCGATCGGCAAGATCATCGTTCCGGCGTAAGCCCTATCCTAGGCCGCGGTCTCAGCCGGTGGCTTCAGCCGTTCCCATTCAGCGTCGCTGATCTCGGTCTGGCCGACCAGCACGCTGCAGCGCAGCCGCTTGACGAGATAGCTGCCGATCGAACCGAACCAGCGTGCCAGCGGCCCCTGCGGGCGATGGCCGACGACGACGAGCTGCGCGCCGATTTCCTCGGCGACTTCCGCGATCTTCTGTCCGGCATCGCCAACCTCCAGCCGTGAGGTCGGCGAAAAGCCCACCGCCTTCAGCCGCTCGGTGCCTTCGGCCAGGATCGCCTTGTAGTCTTCGGTCTGCAACTCGATCGGAATGGTAAGCCCGGCCTCCGGCGTCATGATCGAGGAAACCTCGACGACCGCCAGCAGGAAGACCTCGGAACGGCACAGTTGCGCGAGCTTGGCGCCCTCCCGCAGAGCGCGCCTTCCCTCAACAGACCCGTCATAGGCGAGAAGAACCTTCTTATACATCGGACGTCCCCATCGATGGTCGAGAAGATCAACATGCCAAGACTAGCACCAATCGGGCCGAACGGATCACATTTTTGACAGGGAACGAGGGCCGGCCTCCTGCCACCTTAGTCTTGCCGGGCGGCCCGGACAGCGTCCAAAGGGGCGTCCAAAGCCCGTTGCCGTCACCAGGCCAATCGGCTAAATGAACCCCGTTGCACCCGTAGCTCAGCTGGATAGAGCGTTGCCCTCCGAAGGCAAAGGTCACACGTTCGAATCGTGTCGGGTGCGCCAGATTTTCCTTATCTTCCAGCGCGGTATGCGTGTGCGGAGTTGAACTTAGGCTCTGACTGATTCCGGCGAGTAAGCAAGCCGGATCAAAATCCGTCGCTGACTGCAGAAAGCTTGGCAACTAACGATGTCGGTGGAAAGGTCACTGGTCCAAGGGCAACGATAGAGTTGGATTGGCGCTCTCGTGCAGCCGAACCCGCGATAGCTCATCCAATCTTTCGAGTGAGGCATTTCGTCAGCCGCTCGGCGAGCTCAGCTCGAAGGTCCGCGAACTTTAGGTTGAGCGGAAGCGACCGATGTCGAGGAGACTCCAAAGAGGGCCGTTTTCGGCGCCGCCCGCGGATCGCAATCGCCATGGCTAGACCAACTCTCCTCCGTTTCCCACCTATGCGGTTTGTATCGTGAGGCGCCTGGCTAACGTTGGATTCAATTCCGCTCAGTTTCGTTCCGAAGCAGAACAGCACGATAATCCTGGTGCACAAGTATCCCACTCGGTGTCCCATCTGCACGATTGGTCATGGCTGATCCCGCAAAGTTGACCGCTTCTGGCGTCGACATTCTTAATGTCCTTTAGGTCAATCATCTTCGTCCGATCGACATTGTCCCCGACTGTGCGTCTTGACCCTTAAAGAATCGAGCCAAGCCTAGATGACACTGATGTGTCGAGTGACGTCCTCTGCGATACTCGTACGAGGGCTGTCACAATGAGAAAGGCTCGTGCCACCACTCTTAATGGATGGGAAGTGGCGCGCCTTGCATGACCGGACGTTATCCGCGGATATTGCATGGTACCCGCAGGAATCCGCGAAAGCGCGCCCGCCCTCCACGCAACGGCGGGCCCGACAGCGAATAGTCAGGGAACCGGAATAGAAAGCGCGAGATCGCGATTGCGCCCTCGATCCGCGCCAGATTCATTCCCGCGCACTGATGAATTCCAGTTCCAAACGCCAAATGGCGGTTAGGCGTGCGACCTACGTCCAGACAATCGGGATTCGGAAATTGTCTGGGATCCCTGTTCGCTGCACCAATACAGACGGTGATCTGGGTACCTTCCGACATTTCGATACCGCCGATCTTCGCGGCTTCGGTCGTGATCCGATTTCCCAATTGATTCGAACTTTCGAACCGGAGAATTTCTTCAACGGCTGTTTTGATGAGAGTTCTATCTTCAATCAGCCGCCGTTTCTCCGACGGATGCTCGACCAGCGTGACCAAGCCGTTACCAATCAGATTGGTCGTTGTCTCGTGTCCGGCGTTGAGCAAGAAGATGCAGTTGTGCAAAAGCTCCGGCGCCGTCAATTTCTCTCCGCTGGCTTCTCCTAAAATTAGACGCGTCAGAACGTCCTTTTCCGGATTGCCCGGCTTACGGCGGCGGTGCGCAACCAAAACCTCAAGATAGGCCAGGAATTCCACGACGGCCTTGTTACCCCGGTTCAACACCTCGTCCCCGGTAACCGGCTCGAGCGCGCCCAGGATGGCGAGCGACCATTCCCGCAACGGCTCCCGATCCTCGAGTGGAACAGCCAGTAGATTTCCAATGACTTCCACGGGGATGGCCGCCGCGAAATCGTCGATCAAATCGACGTCGGTCTTTTCCTCCATGCGATCCAGCAGGCTATCGATCAAGGCAACAAGCGCTGGTTCAAGTTCCGAAATCGCACGCGGCGTCAGAGCGCCGGCAATCAGCCTGCGCACACGGGTATGAAGCGGCGGATCGTTGAAAACCAGGCTGGTGGTATGATGCTCGTACAGCGGCTTGTCGCCGTACCTCGGCTTGAACTCGACCTTCTTGTCCGAGCTGAAGGTCTTTGTGTTCTTGTAGATTGCAACGATGTCTTCGTAGCGGGTCAGAAAGTAAGTGCCGTTGCGCATCCGCTTGACCGGCTCGTACTCCCTCAGCGCGCGATACACGGGATATGGGTTTTCGTAGAAACTCACTGGAAGTTCCTGAATGTCGAAACGGCTTGCGAGCTCTCGCGGTGCAAGTTGCATTTGCTTTCTCCCTTTCGATTTCCGTTCGGCGCCCCGCTGCAACGTCATCGACAATGATGTGCGCGTCGCGGGAGAATCTTGAACCAGTTAATTTTCACGCATGATCCGCGGATCAGACCCGCACCATCTGCGGCATGTGTTTGCGGGCAAATTCCGCGACTTCGGACAGAGCTTCCGCGGCACTCTCTAGGAATGGGAATAGTGAGAAGATATGCATTCGTTCATTATACAAATGAAGATCGATGGCGACGCCGGCTTCCCTCGCCCGCTCTGCCAGGCGCCTTGCGTCGTCGACCAGGCCCTCGTCCTTCGAAGCCTGAATCAGCAGCGGCGGCAAACCCTTGAAGTCCCCGAATATCGGTGAGATCAGCGGATCGGATGCGGAATAGGACTGGAAATAACTGGTCGCCATGTAGGTCAGGATGTCCCGATCAAGGATCGGATCCTGGCCTTCGCGCTCATCGATGCTCTTGCTGCTCAGCGTGCAATCAACGAACGGTGAAAGGACAATCACTCCCGCCGGCAAGGCTATCCTGGAGTCGCGCAGGGTCATCGCGGTAGCAACGGCCAAACCGCCCCCGGCGGATTCTCCGCTGATAAGAATGTCGGAAGCGCAATGCCCTTGCGCCAGCAGCCAGCGATAGGCGGCAACCGCGTCAACGATGGCGGCCGGATAGGGATACTCCGGTGCGAGCCGATAATTCAGCGCTAGACACCGACCGCCCACTGCCCTAGCAAGCCTCTCACCGTATTCAACCGAACAATCCGCCGATCCGAACGCGAAGCCGCCCCCGTGCAGATGCAGCACGACTTTCTGCTTTGGTAATCCGGCCGGATCGATCCAAAGCCCTGTGGCATCGCTGATCGTAACTTTTGTCACTTTCGTGGTGGGATCGGTCTTGAACTGACCGAAGAAACGATCATAGCCCCGGCGTAGTCCGAAGATGCCACCCGCCTCTTCTTCCGCGGTAAACAGATCATGCCACATGTCCCATGCGCGTCGCTGGGCATCGGTATCTCCGGGATATTCGCGCCGAAGGCCGCGCTTGTCCGGTGCGACGGCTTCGAGATTTCCAGCGGCGCGCGCATCATACGCGTAGAGCCAACGCCATATGGTCGAGGCCAGCGGATCGATCTGCGCGAGCCCGCGCATCCGGCCGTTTCGGGCGCGCGCTTGGACATCATCGCCTTCGGTCCAGAAAATATGCGTGGCACGCGCCGTCGATTGGACCTTGGTGGTGCGCGGCCGGCGCCGCAGTTCGTAATCCGCCAACGCCGCCGGCACATTGCCGTCGCCGTGCCGCGCCAGGCACGAGGCAAGCACCAAACCATCTTCCAGCGACTGGCAGGCCCCCTGCGCCAGATAAGGCAGCATCGCGTGGGCGGAATCGCCCAGCAAGGTGGCACGCCCCGAAGTCCAGCGCTGCAACGGATCGCGGTCATAGAGTCCGGTGACAAAGGCGCGGTCGATCGCATCGACGAGTTCGGCCAACCTGGGATTTGATCCCACCAGTGACGCCTTTAGTTCGTCGAGATCGGCCGTCTCGTCCCACGACTCGCGGTGGACCTCCGTCGCCGGCACCACGCCCCCGAAATTGAACAACGTTTTCGGCCGAACCCAGTAAGCCCAGACCATCCGGTCCTTCCCGGCCCAGCCGTAGAAGCGATCCTTGAAATCGAGATGCGCTATCCGCTCCGCCGGGATCAGCGCGCGCCAGCACAGTTTGCCCGAAAATGTCGTCTCGCCGTCGCCTACCAGCTGCGGGCGTATCACGGAGTGAATTCCGTCGGCGCCGATGAGGGCATCGCCTCGGATCCCTTCGCCGGTTTTCAAAGTGACCGTGACACCGTTATCTTCTTGCCGAAAACCCTCGACCCGGCAGCCCAGTCGCAGAACTCCCACCGGCAGAGCGGCCGCCAGAATGTCGAGCAGATCGGCACGGTGAAACTGGTAGAATGACTCGCCGTAGCGTTCGGCGGCCGCCGGGCCCAAAGGCATGTCAGAAATGACTTCGCCATCCTCGAGAGAGATCACGCGAAACGATACCGGCTTCACCGCGCCTGCCTCAGCCTGCGCCAGAAGCCCCAGCTCTCGCAATACGACCGACCCATTGCTGGAGATCTGCACGCCTGCTCCCACCTCGCGCAGAGCACCCGCTTGCTCCACAAGCGTCACCTGGAATCCGAGACGCTGGCAGCTCAACGCCCCCGCAAGGCCACCGATACCGGCTCCGTCGATTTTGACATGCTTAAAGAACTCCTTCGTCGCGTTCGATCCGAATTCCAGATCGCGTAGTTCTTGTGAAAATTACAGGTATTCCCACAGCTTCTGTTGCGTGAGGTCCGACGGCCGGCCGGAATAGCGTTTCGCGCGGCCGTCTTTGACGAGTTGGACCGAGTCCACGATCTTGAGCATCGAGAGGATGTTCTGCTCGACGACGATCGCCGAGATACTGTGTTCAATGTTCAGCGTCTTAATTGCGCCCATCAATTGATGAACTGCTTGCGGTGCAAGACCGGTCGTCGGTTCGTCCAGCATCAGAACGCGCGGACACGCCATCAACCCGATCGCGATCGCGACCATCCTCTGCTCGCCACCGCTCATCGAGCCTGCCAATTGACCCTGCCGTTCCCCGAGCCGAGGGAACAGAGAATAGACGACATCGATCTGACGTTTGAACCTGGCTGGGCCGTCGGAGAACGACGTTACGGCAATTTCCAGATTCTCCAGCACCGACAGGTTGGAAAAGACGCTTCGCTCCTGCGGAACGTAGGCGATACCAAGTCTCATCCGGTCACGCGGCGACAATGATGTGATGTCTTTTCCCTCGAACATCACGCGGCCGGCGGCCAGTGGAAGCAAACCAAACAGGGTTCGCAACAGCGTCGTCTTTCCGGCTCCGTTCGGACCAATGATGCCGCTGATGGTCCCGCTCCCGAGCGCAAGGGAGGCGTCGTACAATACCGTCTGCATCCCGTAGCCGGTCACGATACCTGTCGCGGAGAGGATGTCGTCGCTCATCTCAGTCTCCGAGATACAACCGGACCACAGCAGGGTCGGAGAGGACGTCGGCGGTCAAGCCTTCGCGGAATACGGTTCCTTCATGCAGAAAGACCGATCGGTCGGCGAGGTCTCGCACCAACTGGAGATTATGCTCGATAAAAAGCACCGTCTTTCCGCCTTGCACGAGATCAGCGACAATCCCGCTGATACGCTGAACCAGCCCGGGCTCTAGCCCCGCGCATATTTCGTCGAAGCAAAGCAGATCACCCCCGAATGCAAGAGCCTGGGCCATCATCAAAAGCTTGCGCTCGCCATAGGTCAGTTCGGCGGCGGCAACGTCTGCCCGCGGCATCAATTGACACCTGTCAAGGCATTCTCGCGCCCGCGCGACGGCTCGGGAATTATACGGCGCCGCGCTGGAGAATGTCCGCAGCAGGTTTCGGCCTAGCCCCTCCTCGCGCAGCGGCGTCTGGGCGAGCAACACCGCCTCAAGCACCGTCAATGAGCGGAACGTCCGCGGATGCTGAAACGTCCGGGCCAATCCGGCGCGCGAGCGCATGTGGCTAGACAAATGCGTGATATCCCGCCCGCCGAGATGAATGGTACCGCGATCGGCTTTGAGCAGGCCCGATAGCAGGTTGAGAAAGGTCGACTTGCCGGCGCCGTTCGACCCGATCAACGCGGTCGCGCGCGAACGGTGCAGTTGGAACGAGAGACCGCGCAGCACGCGGTTGCCCTGAAAGCTCTTGTGCAGATCGTGAACCTGCAGGATCGGCGTACTGCGCGTGTGGGCGTTCGCATCAGCTGGCATGGGATTGACGCACTCCCTTGCCGAGTAGCCCCTGCGGCCTGAAGAAGACCAGTGCAACCAGCAAGAGGCCGTAGATGATCTGCCGGGATGCTCCCGCAGCCCCGGCGGGCGCCGGCATGAACCGCAGCAGTTCCGGAAGAAAGGTGAGAATGACGGCGCCGAGCACCGGACCGTAAATCGTCCCGCTGCCGCCGAGCATGACCATCAACAAGACGCTGATCGACACCACAATGTCGAAACCGCGCGGATCGACGTAAGACGTGTAGTGCGCATAGAGGCTGCCGGCGATGGCCGCGATTCCGCCCGAAAAGGCAAAGACGCTGATCTTCGCCCAGCTCACATTCTTGCCGAGCATCAGGCAGCCGGTCTCGTCGTCGCGGACGGCCTGAAGCAGCCGGCCGAACGGGGAGCGCGACAGCCGCCAGCATATCCATGTGATAGCCGCGCTTGCGAACGCCGCGGCGAGCAGAAAACCCGTGCCTCTCAACGAAAATCCGAAGATGCTGAGCGGCGGGATGTTGGCGATGCCGCCCGGACCGCCGGTCATATCGCTGAGATTGAGGAGAGATACGGTGAACACCGTTTGCACGGTGATGGTGACGATCAGGAGGTAGATCCCGCGGATGCGGATCGACGGCAAGGCGATCACAACGCTCGCTATCGCCGCGAGCGCAAATCCGGTCGCCATGGCGCCAACGGGCGCAAAGCCGTACCGGGTCATGATCGCTGTGGCGTATGCCCCGATGCCAAAGAACACCGCGTGCGCCAGCGACATCAGTCCGGTCAGGCCAACCAGCAGGTCGAGCGAGACCGCAAGCAGGACATAGATGTTGGCAATGGTGAGCAGGTGAAAGAGATATGTCATGACACGATCCCGGTCACGCCGCTTTTCCGAACAGACCTTGCGGGCGAACGAGCAAGAGAAAGTAGAGGAACGCGAAGGTCACGAACTGGCGCCAGCCCGTGGCCAATTGCCAGGTGGTCGCACTTTCCGCCACGCCGATGGTAAGGCCGGCGACCAGGGCGCCGAGCATGCTGCCGCGGCCTCCGATGATCGCGACCACAGCTGAAACCAGAACAATGTGCAGGGCTTCGCTCGGGGCGAGACCGGTATTGAACAGCAGGAACGCGGCTGCCGGGAGCGCCAGAACCGCGGCGAGTGCCGCGACCTGCCGATAAACCGATGGCGTATCGACTCCGATCACCCGGGCGAGTTCGGGGTTATCGGCGACGGCGCGGAGGCTTCGCCCGGTTTCGGTGCGGGTCATCACCAGGTGCAGCGCGCCAAATATGACGCAGGTGGTGAGCAGGATCAGTGCCGAAAACCAGTCCAGGACCGGCAGGAAGCCCGCAAACATCGGCGATCGCAACCCTTCCGGGTCAAGCGTCGCTCCCTCGGGACCAAAGGCGATCGTCAGAGCATATTCCAGTACGATCAAGACGCCGAGCGAGGCCGTCAAAAGACCCATCTCGTCCGTGCGCCGGCGCAGCAGCGGCTGATACACAATGGTATCGATCGCAAGCCCGACGATGACGCTGCACCCGGCGCCGATCGCGATGGCAGGAATGACCGAAACGCCAAAGGCCGACAGCACGACGTAGAGCGCAAATCCTCCTACCAGCATCACGCCGCCATGCGCCAGATGCACGATGCCGGAGACCCACCAGAGCAGCGAGAATCCCGCCGCCAGCATCGCGTAGATGCAACCCTGCACGAAACCGTCAATGACGAGATTCAGAAGTAACGAAGCGCTGGTCACGAATCAGGGCACCGGCGTCAGGAGAGATCGGCGAGCTTAACGAAAGCCCCGTCGCGCACCGTCTTGACGACCGTCGAGCGGATGACGCTGCCATCCGAGAAATTGAACCGATAGCGGCCTCCGGCACCGACATATTCCGGCAACTGGGCGATGAAGGCTTCTCTGAAGGCCTCGCCGGTCAGCGGCTTTCCTGCCTTTGCGAGCGGTTCGGCGACCACCTTGAATATCTGGATCAGGTCATAATGGTTGGCCTGGTGGACGTTCGGGGTCTTGCCGAAGCGAGCGTTGAAACGGTCGACGAACGTCTTGGTCCGCGGATCCGCCGAACCCGCATCGAACCCGGGTGCGGTGTACACGCACTTGTCGGCCTTCGGTCCGAGCGCCAGGACTTCCGGATCTTCAAACGCGCCGAACGAAAGGAAATAGCCGACATAGCCAAGCTCGCGCGCCTGCTTGACGATCTGGGCGGACTGTTTGCCCACCGAACTCGTGATGTAGATTGCATCCGGGTTGGCAGTCATCATTTTGAGCAACATCGCACGGAAGTTGCTCTCCTGCGCCTGATGCGCTTCTTCGACAACGCCGGACCCGCCGAGCTTTTCCCAGGCGCTCTTGATCGACGCACTGAGGCCCGCGCCCAGATCGCTGATCACAGTCACGACCCCGAGTTTCTCAATCTTCAGTTCGTTGCGCGCATAAGGAAGAACGACACGAACGGATTCGTCGTCGTACATCCATGTCGACTGGAAATAGGGCGAAACGCTGCGCACGGCAGGAGACGCCGTGCTGCCGGAAAGTAGGTAAGTTCTCGATTGGGTCGCAAGTGGGGCGATCGCAACAGAGACCGACGTCCAACCTGTGATGATGATCGGCACACGATCGACATCGACCAGCTTGCGAAAGCCATCGATGCCGTTTCGCGCCAGAGCTTGGCTGTCTTCCTGTACCAGATCGATCTTTCGCCCGGCGATGCCGCCCCCAGCATTGATATCGTCGACCGCGAGTTGCGACCCCTCGAGCATCATCGCCCCGAGCTTGCCGGCGCCGCCGGTCAACGGCATCAGGAATCCGATTTTATAAGGATCAGCCGATTGCGCAAAAGTCTTGCCGGCCAGGTTGAAGACGGCGGCGTTTGCGGCCAAAGTCATCACGGAACGGCGCGTTATCAGCGTTCTTGTCACGGTCCTCTCCCTAGATATGGCCTTGTCTTCGACATCGTGTATTACATATAAACATATATGTAAAGGGCGTATTGGACGAGCTATCAATCGCGGAATTGTAACAACATGCAAATGTTCTCCGACAAGTTGCCGCTCAACTTCCAGCTCGCCCAGATGCTGCGCGAGCGGATCGCCCGAGACGAATACAAGGCCGGTGCGAGACTGCCGACCGAACTGAAGCTTGCCAAGGAGTTCGGGGTCAGCGTCATCACGGTGCAGCATGCCCTGCGGGATCTTTCTTCGGCGGGCTTGATTACCCGCCATCGCGGGCGTGGCACATTTGTCCGAAACGATCGGCCGGCACTGGTACAGCCTCAACATTCCGACGCGCTATCGCTGATGTTCTCAGACGAGTTCAGCGGCGGCACGGTCGTGCTCGACAAACATGTCGTCACCCGGCCGGATCATTTGCAACATGTATTTCCGGACTATCCGCAGCTTCTCCAAATCCGGCGGATTGTGAAACGTGACGGCGTGCCGTGGAGCTATGCCACTATCTACCTGCTGCCTGATTTCGCCGATCGAATTACGCGGCCGATGATCAAGCGCTACCCGATGTTTCGCCTGCTGCGGGAGCAGCTCGGCCTTTCGTTCCGAAACGTCACCATCGACCTGAAAGCCCGGGCGGCGGGAACCGACGTCGCGCGCATGCTGGAAATCGACGCCTTCGCGTCGGTCACGGTCATGAACGCCGTGCTGTATGACCTGAACGGAAAAGCCGTCAACTGGCTCGAAGTCTCATATCGTGGCGACAGCTTCGTGTTTCGTTTCGAGCTTGACCTGAAACAAAACCAGCCGAAGATATGAAGTTCGACGCGTATCGGCATTCCATAACTTAGGGGCGGCCTAGCTATCCCGGCGCTTAAACCTCTCGTGGGCTGCGTTTACAATCCTCAAGTGTAGTGGTTTTATTCAGTGAGTTCTTCTGGCCCGGTCGCCGGTTGAGTTCTTGGCAACCGGAGAATGCGACATGGATCAACTGGCGGCCCTGCGGTTGTTGATCCACATTGCGCGCTCCAAGAGTATTTCATCAGCCGGTCGGGCGCTTGGCCTATCTACGACAACAGCATCGAAGCGCCTACAGGACTTCGAGGCGATGTTGGGCGTACGTTTGGTCGACCGGACCACGCGCCAGGTCTCGCTAACCGAGGCTGGTGAACGTCTGCTTGCACGATCCGCGGATATGCTAGATGAACTCCAATCGGCATTTGCCGAAGCCCGCGAGATGAAGAATACCCCAAGTGGCACCTTACGTATCCTTGCCCGCCGCTCGTTCGGCTTAATGCACGTTGCGCCGGCCCTGCTCGGGTTTCGGAAGTCATACCCGCAAATCGGGATTGATCTCGCGCTAACGGAAGATACGGGAATCGCTCCAGGTCGCGGTATAGATATCGCGATCAGGCTTGGTGCACCCAATGACAAGACTGTGGTTGCTCATCAGTTGACCTCGGCGGAACGGCAGCTTTGTGCCAGTCCGTCCTATCTTGCGCGGGCTGGTTCGCTGTCTGTGCCAGCCGATCTGAGCAAACACGATTGCCTGACCTACAGGCGGGCGGCAGAGCCTGCGATCTGGACCTTCCGAAAAGGCCGTGTCGAACAAACGATCGATGTGTCCGGACCATTGCAAGCAAACAGCGGCGAGGTTTTGCGTGATGCCGCGGTCGCGGGGCTTGGGCTGGTCTTACTGCCGGACTGGATGGTGGCACGCGATGTGGCCGCACGCCGCCTGCGCTACTGTCTTGGAGACTATGACGCGTTCCCGCCGCTTTATCGCGCACCAATCTACGCCGTGCATCGGCGTGGCGAAATATCGGCGAAGATAGCAGTTTTCGTCGTTCACCTTAAAGAGTCGATGAACATGCGGCTGTCATTATCCCGCAAATCGGGAAAATAAGTCCTGCATTTCCTGACTAATCAGCCGACGCGGCTTCCTCTACGCTGTTCTCAGCACAAGAAATCACGGAGGAGACGCGTGTTGCTACAAATTGAAAAGCTGCATCCATTGTTCGGCGCTGATGTCGGAAATATCGATTTGTCGAAGCCGATTGACCACGCAGGCATCGATGCCATCCAGGCCGCGCTGGACAAATATGCGGTGCTTATCTTTCACGGTCCCAAGCTGACGGAAGAAACTCAAATTTCATTTGCTGAGCGTTTCGGGCCGCTCGAAGGCCAGAACGGAGTGCTGGCGACGAACGTCGCCGCCCGCGTGAGCCGGAAGCTCGTTGATATCTCCAATCTTGACGAGAAGAATGATGTGCTTGGCGTGCAGGACCGCCGACGGATGTTCGCTCTCGGCAACCAGCTTTGGCATACCGACTCCTCATTCAAGAAAACGCCGGCCAAATATTCCCTGCTGCACGCCCACACCGTCACACCCGAAGGCGGCGAGACACAGTTCGTCGATACTCGTGCGGCCTATGATGCGCTGCCGCAGAAGATGAGGGCGCGCATCGATGCGCTTCAGGCCGAGCATTCGATCTTCGTTTCGCGCGCGAAGCTTGGGTTCACCGAGTTCTCCGAAGAAGAGCGTCGCGCAAATCCGCCGGTCCATCGCAGCCTCGTCCGGGTTCATCCCGGTTCGGGACGCAAGGCATTGTATCTCGCCTCGCATGCCTCGCACATCGTCGGGCAACCGGTTCCGGACGGGCGGATGCTGATCCACGAATTGATGGAACACGCCACGCAGCCCCAATTCATACATACCCACAAATGGGTGCCGGGGGATCTCGTAATTTGGGATAACCGGTGCACGCTGCATCGCGGCCGCCCTTATGACGAAGTCAACAATCGCCGTGATATGCGGCGGGCCACGATTTCGGATCTCGATCCGGCTGTCCAGGATCAGCGCGCCGCCTAGGGCCAGGCAAGAACTTCAGCCATGACCGACGCGACGTTTGACTACATCATCGTCGGTGCTGGATCGGCGGGTTGCGTGCTGGCTAATCGGCTGAGCGCCAACCCGCGCACGACCGTGTTGCTGGTGGAGGCGGGCGGCAGCGACCGCCATCCCTATATCGCCGCACCCGCCGGATTCCTGAAAACTTTCGCCGATCCGCGCTTCAATTGGTGCTTCACGACAGAGCCTGGCGCCGCCATTGGCAACCGTGCGATCCACTTTCCGCGCGGTAAGGTGTTAGGCGGCTCGAGCTCGATAAATGGCCACCTCTACGTGAGAGGACAGGCGCGCGACTATGACATCTGGGCTCAGCTCGGCAATCGCGGCTGGTCCTACGAAGACGTGTTGCCTTACTTTCGGAAATCCGAAGACCGCTCAACCGGCGCCGATCGGTTTCATGGCCGCGACGGTCCGCAACACGTTTCGGATATCCACGAACGCCACCCCATCTGTGAGGCGTTCATCGCAGGCGCCGGGGAAATCGGTATCTCTCGCAACGACGATTACAATGGTCAGGCGCAAGAAGGCATCGGCTATTACCAGCGCACGATCAAGAACGGCCGCCGCGCGAGCGCGGCCCATAGTTTCCTGCGACCGGTCCTGCGCCGCCCGAACCTGCACGTAGCAACAAACGCCATCACCCGACGGCTCACATTTGAAGGAGCGCGGGTCACCGGAATTGAATACTGTCGGCGGAGCGAGTTGGTCAGAGCATGTGCGGGCCGCGAGGTAATCCTCTGCGCAGGCACGATTGGTTCGCCGCATCTGTTGCAGGTCTCAGGGATCGGCGCTCCCGAACTTCTGCGCGAAATCGGCATGGAGGTCCAGCACGCGCTGCCAGGCGTGGGTGAGGGGCTGCAGGATCATTTTGCGGTGCGGGTGGTCAACCGCGTCACGCAGCCCATCACCTTGAACGAGCGGGCGCTCGGCATGCGGTTGTACTGGGAAATTGCCAAGTGGCTAGCAACCGGTCGTGGACTTCTGGCGTTTAGTCCGGCCCACGTCGCCGCGTTTGTTCGATCGCGGATCGACCTCGATTTGCCTGACTTGCAATTCGTGTTTACGCCCGCGAGTTATAGCGTCGGTGTGGTCGGTCAACTGCAACCGTTCCCTGGTATGACCAACGGTGTGTGGCAGATGCGGCCGGAAAGTAAAGGCTTCGTCCGTGCGCGCACTGCTGATCCAAACGATGCCCCTGCCATTCAACCCAACTATCTCTTAGCGGTCGCCGACCAGCGCGCGATCGTCGAAGGGCTGCGGTGGTGCCGACGCTTGCTGGCGACTGACGCGCTGCGTCCCTACCGTGGGCCAGAGACCTTACCTGGTGCAGACGTTGCGACTGACGACGAATTACTAAATTACGCGCGTCAGCACGGCGCGACCGTGTATCATGCGGTCAGCACATGCCGCATGGGCCATGATCCGCTGGCCGTTGTTGGCAGTGATCTAAAGGTACACGGGATGGCTGGCCTTCGCGTGGTCGATGCCTCGGTTATGCCAACGATGCCTTCGGCCAATACCAACGCGGCCACCCTTATGATTGCTGAGAAGGCGGCCGACCTTATAGCCGGCAATTGACGACATTATGCTGCACGATATGAGTTTCGTATCGGTCCGGCTTCGACGGATCATCTGAATTGAAGTCGATGAATGTCAGCCTTGGGTCTAGGCTGGGTAAAAATCCTAACGCGACCACGCAGCCTACGCTTCAAGACAATCAACTGATGTCGAAGCACGGCGTTCTCAGCCTCAAGCCGCAACGTCGACTTAAATGGCGAGGCCGGGACGGCCAGAGCGAAACAGAGAAGCCCGATCATTCCGCCAGCTTAGGCGATTCCATCACGTCATCAACTCGGATGGGTTTCGGTACACACACCCGAGCATATTTCATCGAAGCAAAGCAGATTGCCCCAAACGCAAGGGTCTGGGCCATCATCAAAAGCTTGCGCTCGCCACAACCCGTTGTACAATCCTTGCCATTTGCGATTTCAGAGGGCGCGACCGCTGCGTCACACGGTGATTACGCCCATCAACCGAACCCTGTCCATCGCATTGGCGGCATTGCCCTCGGCGACGATCGATCCGCGTTCGATCGCATAGAACCGGTCAGAGACAGCGAGCGCTCCATTCACGTTCTGCTCGACGAGAAGAACGATGGCGCCCTCCGCCTTCATCTCTGCGATTATCGAGAAGATATCGGCGACGATCATCGGCGCAAGCCCTTCGCTGGGCTCGTCAATCATAACCAGGCGCGGCCGACCCACCATGACGCGCGCCATCGCCAACATCTGCTGCTCGCCACCCGACAGCGTCGTTCCGGCCTGCCTCCGCCGCTCGGCAAGGCGCGGGAAACGCTCATAAATGCGCTGTATCGACGCTTTGTGCTCCGCGCGTGAGCGTCCGGCCCGCTGCATTAAACCGAGTTCGAGATTTTCTTCGACACTCAGTCCTGGAAAAATCCGCCGGTCTTCAGGGACGAAGCCCACGCCGTGCCGGCAGATCCGGTCAGGTGCAAGTCCATCGAGGCGATCGCCG
Organism: Bradyrhizobium sp.; assembly: GCA_050726155.1. Classification (GTDB taxonomy): domain Bacteria; phylum Pseudomonadota; class Alphaproteobacteria; order Rhizobiales; family Xanthobacteraceae; genus Bradyrhizobium. The sequence goes on along the minus strand of JBOHIT010000351.1, from coordinate 753 downwards.
TCCAGTTCAACCGTGCCCGCGCTCGGCGCAACCCAGCCAGCGATGGTTTTCATGAGTGTGGTTTTTCCCACGCCGTTTCGGCCGAAAATCCCGACGACCTCTCCCGGTTTTGCTTCGATCGTCACACCCTGGATGATGTGCGAGAGCCCGTAATGAACATGAAGATTGTCGATCCTGAACATCACGCGTGCCCGAAATAGGCGGACTGCACCGCCGGGTTGGCCCTCACCTCGGCCGGCGCGCCGTCGGCGAGCTTCTTGCCTTGATGCATCACGATAATGCGGTCGGAAATATCCATCACGACACCGATATCGTGTTCGATCAGGAGAATCGTTACGTCGCGTGCGAGATCGCGGATCAGCTCTGCGGTGTCCGCAGTATCGGACTGGCTCATGCCCTGCGTCGGCTCGTCGAGCAGAAGAAGCGACGGCTTGGCCGCGAGCGCCACCGCAATCTCAAGCCGCCGCTGTTCACCATGCGACAGTGCCCCAGCAAGTTCGCCAGTCTTGGCGCTAATGGCAAAGCGATCGATCAATTCATCGACGCGAGAAAGTACGTCTCGGCTGAGCCTGACGGGCAGCAGTAACCGGCTCATCGGCTCCAGCCGTTGCGCCGCCAGCCTGAGATTTTCCCGCACTGTCAGCTCAAAGAACAGGTTGGTGATCTGGAACGAGCGCCCGAGCCCTGCCCGCTGCATCGTTTCAGGCGCAGCGCCGGTCCGCTCGACGCCGTCGAGCACGACGCGTCCGCGCT
>JBOHIT010000350.1:0-17820 GCA_050726155.1 Bradyrhizobium sp. | reverse complement strand
CTCGTCAACAAGGGCTGGCAACCGGGCGTGCGCTGGGCCTATGAGGTGAAAGTGCCCACCAATGCCGATTGCACCATGGGCGTGCCCGAGGTGACCAAGCCGATCGGCGAATGGCTGCGCGCGGGCTTCGTGCCGGTGCGCGGACAAAAATTGAGTGCGACCGAGCAGGCGCAGCCGGCTTCGCTGTTGCAGGTGGAGGGCATCTACGGCCCGGCGTTCCTGACCACGAAGAACTACTTCGTGATCAAGGAATACAATTTCTCCGATTTGTACGTGCTGTTCGTCGGTCATCTCAGCGACCGCATGCAAAATCCGGTGCCGTTCGCGACGCCGTGGTCGGCGTCGACGCAGTTGCGCAGCAAGGACGTCGAGGCCATGCAGCGTCATCTGACGCGGATCGGGCTCTACAAGGACAAGCTCGACGGCAAGGCCGGCATGCAGACCCGCGCGGCGCTCGGGGCCTACCAGAAGCAGGCGGGACTGAAGGTCGACTGCTGGCCGAGCGAAGCGGTGCTGCGCTCGATCGGCACGGCGCGCTGATACTCGAAAGATCGTTGCAAAGAAAATGCCCGGCCGAGAGTTTCGGCCGGGCTTGAATTTGCAAAGCGCGCTAGACGCGCCGGTCGGTCAGATCAGTTGCAGACCTCGACGCGGCGGTAGGCCCAGCCGTAGCCGTCCCAGAAGCGCTCGCGCACCAGGCGGCAGGCCGGGGGGGCGTCTTCCACATAGACCGGTCCGCCATAGGCCGGACGGCTGGAGGCGATTGCGCCACCGATGATTGCGCCGCCGATCAGGCCGCCGACCACGCCGGCTGCCACGCCACGCTGGGCGTTCGCGGGTGTCGCGGCGAGCGAACCTGCAATCGTTGCGACCGCGACGAAGGCAGCAAATGTCTTCTTCATGTTGGGGACTCTCCTGGAGGTGGCGCCTGATCAGCCGACGCCGGGTTTTAAGGGTGACGCACACGCCGTACTCGAATTGGCCGTCTCGTAAAAAAGCGCACAACGGTCAACCGAAAGTAAACGTGCGGGATTGTTGGCCCAAAAAAGCGGTTTTTTCGGGCCATGGAACAGCAACACCCCGGAAAACCGTGGGTTTTCCGGGGTGTTGTGTACGATTTAATGAAGGTGAACGGGGTTTTTCTAGTCGCAAACCCGGACGCTGCGGACGCGCCAGCCATAGCCATCCCAGAAGCGCTGCTTCTGCCAGATGCAGTCCTCGGCGTAACCGGGTTCGGCGACATAGGCCGGGCGACCGTAATAGCCGGGGGCCGGGGCATAATAGCCTGGTCCATAGCCGTTCTGGGAGGCGATCGCACCGCCGACAATGGCGCCGCCGATCAATCCTGCGGCGACGCCGGCCGCAACACCGCGTTGCGCCTGGGCGGGAGCCGGAACCGCTACCGCGGAAACAGCCAAAGCGGTGACGGCAACCAGCGCCATCAATGTCTTCTTCATGGGCCTCACCTTTCTGATGGAGCAACGGACAGCGGGAAACCGGTCTGTCACGGCGAAAGTTCCATATTTTGCGGAAATGATCAATGAACGGTCCTGCCTCATTTGGCGACGAAGAGAGGTAGGCGGTCGGTGATATTGCGGTGCAAAGGTCCACTTTCGAACCGCCCTTTGAGAGGATTCCGGGATGAACGGGACAATGGCATTTCTGGTTGGGGCCGGCGGCTTATCGGCGATCATCTATTGGCTGACGACCCGGGCGGAGAATATCAGCGCACGGCGCAGCGCTTCGTCGAGCGACCGCACCAGCAATGATTACAGCTATGGTTCCAGCAGCGGCAGCAGCGTCGGCGGCTGGAGCATCGCCAACTTGTTCAGCAGCGACAATTCCAGTTCGAACTGCTCCTCCGATAATTCCGGTTCGTCGAACGATTCCTGCAGTGGCGATAGCGGGGGCGGCGGTGGAGGCGACAGCGGCGGTGGCGGCGATTAACGTTACACGGCGGTCCGGCAAACCTGCCAATAGTGCCTGCTGCATAAGGGTTTTAGACTCATTCCAAACTGGCTTAGGCATCAGTTTGGAATTGCTTGAAAGTGTGCTTTTTCCTTTTGCATCGGGACCGCCCCTTCAATATCGATGATGCCAAGCATCACCGATGGGCCTGCGATTTCATGATTGTCTGTTCCTGTAACGTCCTCAGCGACCATGATGTCCGCAATGCTGTCAGTGCAGCTTCGGACCTGCCGCGCAATCCGAAGCAGATCTATGGATGCCTCGGCTGCAGCGCCGAATGCGGCCGCTGTGCGCGCACCATCAAGGCCATCATCGACGAAGCGCTGGGCCCCTGCGCCAAGGCCTGCTGCTCGGGCTGCCCGCACAGCCACGCCATGAGCGAAGAAGCGGCCCACGAATTCGCGCTCGCCGCCTCCTGAAAACTTCCTATTTTGCTCGATTTTCGGGTTCCCACCGCTTTTTCGCGGCGGAGGTTGCTCTTGCCTCCAAACTGATTTAGAAGCGTTCTAAATACAGTTTCGGGCCGATCTGGTCCCAAAACCCCGGAGTGCACCATGCAGGGCGACCCAAAAGTCATCGATTATCTCAACAAGGGCCTGCGCAGCGAGCTCACCGCTATCAGCCAGTACTGGCTGCATTACCGGCTCCTGAACAATTGGGGCCTTCTGAACATGGCCAAGGTCTGGCGCAAGGAATCCATCGAGGAGATGGAGCATGCCGACAAGTTCACCGACCGGATCCTGTTCCTCGACGGCTTTCCCAACCTGCAGGTGCTCGATCCCCTGCGCATCGGCCAGAACGTCCTGGAGATCATCGAATGCGATCTGGCCTCCGAAATCGCCGCGCGCGCGCTTTACCAGGAGGCCGCCACCCATTGCCACGGCGTCAAGGACTACGTCTCACGCGACCTGTTCGAGCAACTGATGAAGGACGAGGAGCATCACATCGATTTCCTCGAGACCCAGCTCGACCTGATCAAGCGTATCGGCCTTGAACTCTACACCCAGAAGCATGTCGGCGGGCTCGAGAGCGAGCATTAGAAGTTCATATTGCGCTCACAGCTGTCATCGCCCGCCTTGTGCGCACTTGCGCACTGGAGCGGGCGATCCAGTATTCCAGAGCAGTCGTGATGGACCGTGAGGCCGCAGCGTACTGGATACCCCGCTTTCGCGAGGTATGACCGCAAGCTTGGAGCCGCGCGACGGCCGCGCTTACAGCTGCGTCTTGTAACGCTCGTAAATCACTTCCTGGCTTTCCCGCTCGCCAAGACCGGTCTGGTCGTGAATGACTTCGCCGATGCTCGGCATGACCGCGCGTTCGACCCGCGTATCTGCCGCCCAAAGCTTTGAGCGCATCAGCGCCTTGCCGCAGTGAAAATAGGCCTCGTGCACGTCGATGTGCAGCACCGCGCGCGGCAGCTTGCCGAACTCGACCATCGAGGCCATCACGTCCGGATCCACCGACACATTGCCCTTGCCGCCGACGCGCAGCGTCTCGTCTATGCCGGGCACGAAGAAGATCAGCTGCACGAAGCCCGAGCCTTCGACGATGTTGCGAAAGCTGTCGATCCGGTTGTTGCCGGATCGGTCCGGCATCAGCAACGCCGTCGGTCCGGCGACATGGATAAACCCGGGATTGCCGCCGCGCGGCGAAGCGTCGACGCTGCCGTCAGAGCCTGAGGTGGCGAGCACGCAGAACGGCGACATGCCGATGAATTTCCTGGCATGGACATCGATCTCGGGCCGCGCCTTCGCGATCACGCGCGGCGAGGGGGCGGGATAGATGGTGGCGAGGTCGCTGGCGACAAAATCGGTCAAAGTCGGTCTCCCCGGAGGAATGCGGCGCGATGGCTCGAAGATACCATCGCGGTATCGCGGCGGCCACCCGTTATCTTTTGGAATGACCCTACGATCCCGCGCGCTGCCCGGATTCTACACCGCGTCCGCCGGCACGAAACAGCTAATGATGATGCTGCCGCGATGATGCACGTACCACACCACGGCCTCGCCGATCGGATTGCCGTGATCACGGATTACGGCGCGGTCGGGCACCGCCATCCACTGGCCTTCGATCGGCACCCAATAGGCGCCGTCGCGAACGTCGTAGGAGGTGCGATGGCCGTCGGAAATATCGCAGCAGGGCACCCCGTTCGGCGCGATCACGCTTTTGAACCAGGCGCGGATGTCGGGCGGGACGTGTTCGAATTGCCCGTTGTCGACAGCCAGCGCGGCGCTTGCGAACGCGCACAGACACGCGAGTAGAACGAGCTGCGCAAGCCTTCGCATCCAATCCTCCGCCGTGTTGTCCTGGTCGAATCGTATTGGAGACAATTCAAGCGGAGCAGGCTCGCGGATGCACGCTCAAATAATGAGCGATGCAGCCGGACCCAAATTGATGCGGTGCGGAATTTTGGGATTCGTGCGGGTATGCCGGTTCACATCGTCCGCTGCGGCGCGGTTTGCAGCAATTCCTGCAATTGCTGCTTGTAGAATTTGGCGCTGCCGGTCGTGAGGTGACCGCGCGTCTCGGTCGAGGCCGGGATCAGGAACAGGCGGCCGTTCTTTACACGTTTCATTGCGGCATCAGTGACGCCGGTTTCCGGCGGATTGCGTTCATCGTCGGCGGCGTTGATCGCCAGCACCATCGCATCGATCTTGTCGAGGCCCGTGGACGGATTGTAGTCGTGCGAGGCTTCCCATTGATAGATGAAGTCGTTGGCGTCGGCGGTGATGGGCAACGCCAGCCGGTCGTCCACCGCCTTGTCGGCCGCAGCACCCGTCGGCGCCTGCATCTGAAGGGCGAGTGTGCCGCCTGCGGTAGCGATGCCATAGGCGTTGATGGCGTATTTCATCATGCGTGGCTGAGTGATGTAGTTACCGCGATTGTAATCCGGATCGTTGCGGATGGTTTCCAGCATCATCCGCCGCAGCATCCAGTTGCGCGCGGCCATCTCGGTCGGCTGCGAAGCCATCGGCACCAGCGCGTCCATGAATTTCGGATATTTGCCACCCCAGATCCAGGTGTGCATGCCGCCCATCGAATTGCCGATGACCAGCCGCAGATGCTTGACGCCGAGGCCTTCGCTCACCAAACGATAATGGGCATCGACCATGTCCTCGTAATTGTATTTCGGAAAGGCGGTCTTCATGCCGTCCGAGGGCTTTGACGATTTGCCGTGACCGACGGCGTCCGGAATGATGATGTAGTATTTCGCGGCATCGAGCGGCTGGCCGGGGCCAAACAATTCTCCGCCGAAGGCCGGCGCCAGCATGTTGGCGGCCGAGCCGCCGGAGCCATGCAGCACCAGCACCGGCTGGCCGGTGGGCTCGCCGATCGTGGTGTAGTGTAGCCGTACCTCCATGGTCTCGCCGGAGTGGAATTTGAAGTCCTTGGCGATCCAGTCGCCTTGCTTGGGCGTGGGATAATCCGCAGCGCTTGCGGCAACGGACACCAGGACCAAAGACACTAAAGCCGAGGCGATCGATAGCGCCGCGCGCGACAATTTCATGATGCTTCTCCCCTGATCCGGCGCTCTTTCGGGCCGCTTCTCCTTAAACCCTATCACGGGACGTTTATTTCGTCGTCCCGGGAACGCCGGCGGCGCATCGTCGGAAAATTCGACCGTGCCGACGGGCCTGTCTCACATCGCTTTGTGCGGCGCGGTCTGCAGTAATTCCTGCAATTGCTGCTTGTAGAATTTGGCATTGCCTGTCGTGAGGTGGCCGCGGGTCTCGGTGCTGGCGGGGACGAGATAAAGCCGGGCATTCCTGATGCGCTTCAGCGCCGCCTCGGTCACGCCGGTCTCCGGCGGATTGCGCTCGTCATCGGCGGCATTGATCGCGAGCACCGTGGCCTCGATCCGTTCCAAAAGGCCGGACGGATCGTAGTCGCGCGAGGCCTCGTACTGATAGAGGTAATCGTTCGCATCGGCGGTGACGGCGACTGCCATCCGGTCGTCGAACATCCTGTCGGCTTTCGCCGCCGTTGGCGCCAGCATCTGGTAGGCGAGGGTGCCGCCGCTGGTGGCGATGCCAAAGGCGTTGACGGCGTATTTCATCATCCGCGGCTGCGCGGTGTAATTGCCGTTATTGTAATCGGGATCGTTGCGGATGGTTTCCAGCATCATCCGCCGCAGCAGCCAGTTGCGCGCCGCCATCTCGGTCGGCTGCGACGCCATCGGCACCAGCACATCCATGAACTGCGGGTACCGCACGCCCCAGATCCAGGTCAGCATGCCGCCCATCGAGTTGCCGATCACCAGCCGCAAATGCCTGATGCCCAAACCTTCGCTCACCAGGCGATAATGCGCGTCGACAATGTCCTGGTAATTGTAACGGGGGAATGCCGTCTTCATGCCGTCGGAAGGTTTCGACGATTTACCGTGGCCGAGGCTGTCGGGGATGATGATGTAATATTTCGCGGCATCGAGCGGCTGCCCCGGACCGAACAGCTGGCCGGCGAAATCCGCTGTCAGCATCCGCGCCGCATCGCCGCCGGATCCGTGCAGCACCAGCACCGGCTCTCCGCTCGGTTCGCCGACGGTGGTGTAGCGGAGCCGCAGTTCGGGCATCGTCTCGCCGGTGTGGAACTTGAAATCCCTGGCGATCCAGTCGCCTGCCTTGGGTGCGGGATAGCCGGCCGCTGCCGTGGAAGCGGTCACTACAAAACTCCCGGCAGCGGCGCGCGCGAACATTTCATGATGCTTCTCTTCGGTGCGGCCGCCTTGCCCGGGCCGCTTGCCGTACCCTCTTACAGGACACTTATTTCGCCGTCACGAGGTCGCTGCAGAAGCTGCCATTGGCCTCGGCGCTGCGTTGGGTTCGGCTACGGCGCGTCCTCGACATCGGTCTCCGGCCGGTCGTTGCCGGCGGCGGTCTCGGTCTGCCATTTGCCGTCCGGCGTCTCGTATTCGATCACCTCGGTGCGGCCGGGCACCCGCTGCTCGGCCGCGACGCGGCGCGCGGCCGCGAGTGCGGCGGCATGGGTCCGATAGGGCTCGGAAAATACGCCATTGGCGGTGTAGGCCCAGCCGCCGTCATGCTCGACGATTTTGTAGGTCACGTGGCTCATCTGGAACTCGCTATTGCCATTGCCGAGAGGGGGTGAACGCGCCGCCTGATCCGTGGCAGGATAGTCGAAACTGTCGGAATTTGCATCGGCCGTTCGTCCTTGGAATGGCCAATCGGCGTGCGCGCGCCTCAAGGAGACAATCATGTGCCGCAACATCAAGACCCTGTTCAATTTCGAGCCGCCGGCGACGCACGCCGAAATCCACGCTTCCGCGCTGCAATTCGTGCGCAAGCTCTCCGGGTTCAATTCGCCCTCGCAGGCCAATGCGGAGGCCTTCAACCGCGCGGTGTCGGAAGTCTCCGACAGCGCCCGCCGCCTGCTGGCGTCGCTGCAGACCAATGCGCCGGCCCGCGACCGCGAGATCGAGGCCGAGAAGGCGCGTGAGCGCTCGCGGGCCAGGTTCAGTACGTGACGCGCCTCACGGTGGGTTGCGCCGGCGCTGCCTAATTTGGCTCCGGATGTGAGCCATTGGAGAGTGCCATGACGCCAACAACGCCGTTGAAACTGAGCGCGATCGCGTTCACCGTCTTGTGGTCCGGCTGGATGCTGTGGTCGAGCGGATCGTACGAGCCCGCCAACATCATCATTCTGGCGGTCTGCGGTTCCATTGCCGGCTATCTCTGGTATCGCATGATGCGCTGGTGCTTCCGGCGCATGCGCCTGCTGCCGGACGATAACGCCGGTCCGAGCGCCACGCATTGAAGGTCACGGTCGCGCGTTGAGCGGCGCGCTCACTTCTTGTCCTTATGCTTGCGCTTGTGCTTCTTCTTTTCCTTGTGACGATCGTCGTCGTCATCTTCGTCATCGTCGCCATCATCGTCTTGCAAGGCCGCCTCGAGCGCCTGGCGCTCGGCGGCTTCACGTTCGGTGGCCTCAGCCTCCGCAGCCGCGCGCTCCGCGGCCTCGCGTTCGCGCATTTTGCGGTGGTCTTCCCAGGCATCGAAAATCAGATGTAGCCAGGGCATCACCTGCTCGATCGACGGCAGCTGGCCCGGCGCTCCGGCTTCGCCGCGCGGACCGGCCGCACCTTGCGGCCCCGGCTTGCCCTGCGGACCGGCCTCGCCGCGGGGACCTTGCGGTCCGGCTTTACCTTGCGCGCCGGGTGCGCCGGCCTTGCCGTCCGCGCCCGGCTTGCCGCGCGGGCCTTCAAGGCCCGGCGGTCCGGGATGGCCTTGCGGCCCGGGGCGTCCAGGCTCGCCGCGCGGACCCTGTGGCCCCTGTCGTCCCTGCCGGGTAGATCTGTCGTCGGCCAATTGCGTACTCCGCCAGTCGATGAAGGTTGCTTTTTATCAGACGTTGGATGACGGCTTCAATTACGCAACTGTTTCCGTCGTCGCGATCAACAGCTACGTGCAACTAGTTCGTGTCCCACTTCACCGGCAGATTGAGCAGGCCGCGAAACGCCCAGCCGCCGATCCGCACCGGCTCGCTGTCGTCGAGCCGCAGGCCCTTCAGCCGCGCGAAAATGCCGGGCAGCGCGACATCGGCGACCATGGCGCGGGAGGCAAACGCGCCAGCGCAATAATGCGGGCCGGCGCCGAAGGCGATGCTCTTCGAATTGTTGCGGGTGATGTCGAAACGATCGGGATCGCCGAAACAGGCTTCGTCGCGGTTGGCGGAGCCGAACATGAAGAACACGCGATCCTCAGGCTCGAAATCGACGCCGCCGTACGACCACGGCTTTGCAACGCGGCGCGGCGACATCCCGATCGGCGCGATCCAGCGCGCATATTCCTCGAACGCGTCGAGCCATTTCGCCTTGCCGTCGCGGAGCAGCGCGAGTTGTTCAGGGTGTGTCAGCAGCGCCCAGATTGCGCCGGCGATGGCGTCGCGCGGCTCGTTCTGGCCGCCCGAGATCGCCAGCTTGATGTTGGCGCGCACACTCTCCATGCTCTGGCCCGAGGCCAGCAGCACGCTGAGGATCGAGGTATTGGGGTGCTTCGTCACCACCGGGATCATGTCGTCGATCGCGGCATCGATGCCGGCGGTGGCGGCATGGCAGCGCGCCTCGATCTCCTTGTTGCCGGTGTAGTTCGCAATGCCGTCGATCATCGCCTGCGACCACGCGTCCATGTCCTGGAAGCGCATGTTGGTCAATCCGGTGACGTCCTTCAGGCACTCGGCCGACAGCGGCAGCGCGAATGCCTTGCAGAGATTGGCGGCGCCTTGCGGCGCCAGCTCGTCGAGGATGCGGTCGGCATGGGCCTGGAACTGGCGCACCCAGGTGTCGCGCACGGTGCGCGGCGATACCGCGGGAAACATCGCCGCGCGCTCCGACATATGCGCATCGCCGTCCTTGCGCATCATGTTGTGGCCCATCAGCACGTTCATCAGCCCGGCCGGCTGATGCGACGAGAACACGTCGATGCGCTTCTCCTGCGTGAAGATGTCGTCGCGTCGAGTGAACACCGTCGATCCCAGCTGCGGCACGAACGCGATCGGTGCTTCCTTCCGCATCCGCGCCAGGGCCGGATAGGGATCGGCCCAGAAGCTGGGGACGTCGATGTCAAAATGCGGGGCGTTGGACATGGGTGAGCGCGTTTCCGTTTGGCCGGTTTTCCCGCACCCTAAACCGTCCTGTAGCCGCCATCCACCATCACGATGGTTCCGGAGACATAGGCGGACATATCCGACGCCAGGAAGATCGCGGGGCCGACGATGTCTTCGGCGGTGCCGGCGCGCCCGAGCGGGGTATGGTCGACGAACACCTTGACCAGCGCCGGATTGCTGGCGCGGACCTTTTCGTTCAGCGGCGTTTCGATGAAACCCGGGCCGATCGCGTTGACGCGCACGCCGTCTTTTCCGAGTTCGGCGGCGAGCGCCTTGGTGAAGCCGAGCACGCCGTGCTTGGAAGCCGTATAGGCCGGCGAACTCGGCGTCTTCAGATGCACGAACGACTGGATCGAGCCGATATTGACGATGCGGCCCTTGGCGGCGCGCAACGGCTCGAGGAACGCGTGCGTCACGTTGAAGACGCCGGTGAGGTTGATCGCGATGATGTCTTCCCAGTCGTTGATCACGGCCTCGGCCGCGCCCAGCATGCCGTTGCGGCGGGCGATGCCGGCATTGTTGACCAGGATCGAGACCGGCCCGACCTTGTCGGCGACCTGTTTGGCCATCGCGACGCAATCGTCGCGCCTGGTGACGTCAAGCATGTAGCTCTCCGCCTTGCCGCCGGCCTCGCGGATTTCCTTGGCCACGGCGGCCGCCGCCGCTTCGTTCATGTCGAGCAGCACCACGCGTGCGCCTTCGCGGGCATAACCGTTCGCGATCGCGCGCCCGATGCCGGAGCCTGCGCCGGTGACGACAGCGACGTGATTTTGGAGAAGGGGCATGGGTTTCCTCGACGTTTCCTGTTTTTGTGGGCGGCATCTTAGGGGGCGGATGCCGCGACGTCAGCCCCCGGAGGCCGCGATCAGACGCGGGGCAGGATTGTGCAGGGCATGTAGCCGCAGGAAGGCAGCGAGAACTTGACACGATGAAGGCCGGCGGGGTTTGCCCACCGGCCCAAATCGAAGCGTCAATGCCGGATCAGAACGAGCAGGTGCCGTTGTGCAGCAGGCCGTCCTTGAGCACCAGCGCGTCGCCGAAGGTCGGCACTTCGCTGTTGATGACGACGGTGTAATTGCCCGGATACGGATTGGTCGGAACGCTCTGGTCCCAGATCTGGCAGAAGCCGGAGTCCTGCCAGCGGATAAGGTGGAACGCGGCTTGCGCGGGGCTGGTGGCGGCAAATGCCGAGACGGCGATGCAAGCGGCGGCGGCGAGGAGGCAAAGGCGATGCATGGGGGGCTCCGGAATATCGAAGGGGTTGCTGCTCTCCCGCGTGCCATCGGGGAGGCGCCCGGGGCTTCATGCCACGGTCATGAATTATGTCCCGCAAACGCCCGATTGGTTCAAAGCCCGCCCGGCGGAAATGGCCGGATCGACGCTGCGGAACCTCGAATAGACTTTGTCCACCCCGCGCATCGGATACAATCGGCCAAGCGCGACTCGATTCACCGTCGCGGCGCTCGCTCTCGATCCCCAAGGAAACAATCACCATGAAGATGTCATCCGCCATTCCTGTTGCGCTTGTCGCACTGACGGCTTTCGCCGGCGTCACGCTGTCCTCCGCGGCCCGTGCCGATGAAGGTAGCATCGCGATGACGATCTACAAGGCGGGCTGGGTGATCGGCGGCTCCGGCGGCAGCGGCACGCTCAATTTTCGCGGCCGGCGCTACGGGCTCTCCACCGGCGGCCTCGATTACGGCCTGGTGTTCGGCGGCTCGAAGACGGTGCTGCGCGGCCGCGTCAGCAACATCAACCGTCCATCCGACGTCGCCGGCGTTTACGGCGCGGCGGGCGCGGGCCTCGCGATCGGTCGCGGTGCACGCGCGATCGTGCTGACCAACCAGAAAGGCGCGGTGCTCGAACTCGCCGGCCAGCAGACCGGGCTGATGGCGAACGCGGATTTGAGCGGTCTTGCGATCACGTTGAAGTAGCAGCCGGTGCGTAGGATGGGTTAGGCGAAGCCGTAACCCACCATCTTCACGCGCGGTGAGATATCGGTGGGTTACGCCTTCGGCTAACCCACCCTACGATCTCTCACTTCTTCAACGAAGCCACGCCCTCGATCTCGATCAGCATGGCGGGATTGGGCAGCGCCACCACGACGCAAGTGGTGCGCGCCGGATAGGGCGCCGGCCCGAACGCCGACGCATACATGACGTTCATCGCGGCGACATCGGACGCCCGCGTCAGCAGCACGTTGACCTTGACCAGATCGCTGAAGGTCGCGCCGGCCTCGTCGAGGATGCGCTTGATGTTGGTGACGACATTGCCGAACTGCGCCTCGAACGTGTCGGGCAACGCGCCCTTGTCGTCAAAGCCGGGAATGCCGGAGATGAACAGCAGGTCGCCGACGCGGGCGGCAAACGACAGTGGCGGGGATTTGACCCCGGCGGGAGGCGGGAAGTGCTGGATGGGCATGTGGGGTCTCCCAGATTCGTCTACGGTCGTGGTGCACGATACCTTGCCGAACCCACGCAACGGTTACAATCGCCAAAGTGCACTCGACCAACAATGTCGTCCCGGCGAAGGCCGGGACCCATACTCCGTGACGTCGTTGTTGCCAAGGTATCTAACGCCAGCGTTCTCACCGATAGGCTGCGGCGTATGGGGCCCGGCCTTCGCCGGGACGACAGATGACAGCAAAGGCGTCGCTGCGTTTACTCACCGATGCTGGTGAGACGACGCAATCCATATTCACATTTCAAACAGCGTGAAGGCGTGCGCCCGCATCCTCGCGGCGCGATGCGCCCGAGTTATGCGTCGATTGCCGCCCTCAAAATAAAGAGGGCGCAGGGAAAGCCGGGTGCGCGCTGCACCCGCGGTCTCGCGTGCAATGGGTAGAGAAGTGCGCACACGAGCATACAGGGCAGCGGAGGCATCCCGACTTTCCCTGCGCGATGGTTTACGGCTTATTCCGCGCTCTCCCTGGTGAGACAAAACTCTTTTGCCACCATCGCCCGCGAGAAATGTCCCGCGAACTTGACGCCAGTATATGGGCGTCAGGACCACACGGCTTTACCGTCCGCGCCGGCAGCATGCGTCACTCGCCGCCGCCCGCGTCCACCGCATCCCACCGCGCGTTCGTGACGTGCGCACGCCCCTCTTGTCGGGTGAGACGGGCAGACCATACGTCGGATTTGACTTCCGATAAACAGAAATATTTTTCAGTCCGGGGCTTGACATTATTTCTGATAATTCGAAGCGCTTTGCCCGTCGGGTTGATATGTCGCAGGCGGGGCGGGAGATTGGGCTTGCGTGTGGGGCGACGCAGCTTGCGGTTTTGCAATATTGGTGGCCCGTAGCGAAGGCGGCAGGCCGGGCACGCAGTTCGCATCGCGCTTCGATGCGTTCCGGGATAGCATGCGCCAACAGAATGACCGGGGAGGATACCATGAAGTTGAGGACCGTCGCCGCTGGCCTGCTCGCGCTTGCGCTGTCGGGCGGCGCTGCCGCCGCCCAAACGGCGAAAGGTCTCAAGGACCAGATCGTCGGCACCTGGAATTTCGTGGTCGCCGAGGTGACGGCGCCTGACGGCAAGAGGTCGTTTCCGTTCGGCGAGACGCCGAAGGGCATTCTGATCTTCACCACGGACGGCCGTTTCACGCAGATCCATGTCGCCGGCGATGTACCCAAAATCGCGTCCAACAACCGCCTGACCGGGACGCCGGAAGAATACGCTGACATCATGCGCCGCAGTCTGTCGGTGTTCGGCACCTATACGGTCGATGAGGACAAGAAGACGGTCACCTACAACATCGTGTCGTCGTCCTTCCCGAATTGGCAAGGCGAAGCGCAGACCCGCACCATCGACAAGCTCACGGCAGACGAATTCGTCAACACCAATCCGGGCGTCGCCGGCGGGCGGGGGAGCGCGAGCAATTTTTACAAGAGAGTGAAGTAGGAAGGGCTAACGCACCGACTCCTCGGCCTGCTGTTCGGTGACGACCGCTTGCGCGGGCTTTCCCGCGCGGACCATCAGAAACGTTCCCGACAGCGCGCTGCCAGGCAGCCGCCAGCGGCCATCGATTTCCGTCGCCTCGGCGTTGACCAGTCCTTCATAAGAGACCGTGTTGTAGCCGTGGCCGGGCGGCTCGTAACTTTTGACAAACGAGACCACGCTGCCGGATCGATGACCCGCAATCGAAGCGTTGTGGGTCTTCAACGGGCAGTTGGGCAGGATGCAGGGTTCGGTCACATTCCCGCCGAGCGCGCCACCGGACTCGATGAGCGTCGCCAGAAACGTGACCATTCCCACGTGCGGCTGAACGAAGGTGCCATTCCAGACACCGGTCAGATTGTCGGTCATTGCGGTCAGTCCGTGGGGTGCGTTAGCGAAGCACAACCCACCGTTTCTATGTCCGCAAACTTGATGTATTGTGCTATGTAATACATCCGGCGCGCTCCGGAGACGAATTCAGCCGCCTCGGCGGCGGGCAGATCGACTAGGCGCCCCGGTCAGGCCGAGATCGCCGGCCGTCCACCTGATGCGGTTGCCGCGCTCGTAATCGTCGGTCTTCGCCACCTCGACTCCGCTACAAGGCCTCTGCAGGAAAGGCGGATTACGTTGTGCTAGTTCGTCCTAGGCGCCTTGATTATGTCTTATCAGTTATTTCGTAGATGCTACGTTCAGTCTGTTCGAAAAGCTGAGAGCATTCGTCAAGGGCGTCAATCAGAAGTCTCTTTGCCCGATTAAATTGACTGGTTATTCGAGGAAGGTTCCTTATCGCAGACTTAAACCCCTCGATGCTCGTTCGATTGTCAGGAAGGGTCATAAGGATGACCTCGGCTGATTTCAGCAGCGCAGCGATATCATTCTTATATTGATCCGGGTCGCCACCTTGACGTTGCAGAGCAGCAAGCGAAATTATTGCTTGAGAAAATAGGCCAAAGTGCTCTCGAGCGGTTGATGCTTGTTGCTTTAGAAGCGTCGAGCGCGCCTCTAGCAATGAAGCAAAGTCATTTATTGATTTCTTTTTGTCTTTGGCAGCCGAGTTGGTGAATGAAAGCTTCTCGATCTCCGTCGTTTGCGCAGTAGTTGCTGCTCCAATTTCTTCAATCAGCTCGTTTATGCGGTTCATAGCGGCGCCCGCCGTATTGATAGCTTCTTCGGCTTCTTCCTGTAGATCTAAAATCCCGATACTTTCGTCTTGGTCGGACGATGAACTGGTTGCGGGCTTTGCCCCTGCGTTGTTTGCTACGAGCGGCATCGCGCTTGGCTGAGATAAAGGCAAATGAGAAGGCTTGTTGAGATATTCTATGATCGACCGTTGAACATTCACGCGAACTTCCTGTTGAAGTTCGTCGTCGCTCTTGAATAAGCGGTATAGGACGCCGCGCGGCCCCAATCGCTTGCGGAAATCCGCTACTTGTTTCAATTCCTCAATTGAAATACTTGAGGCGCTGTCAATCTTATCAAGAAAGTATACCTGAACCCGATACTGCCCTAGAGGGCTATCGGTGTTTGCGATCGCGTGTTCAATTTCTTCGACGGTGCCGGAAAGGGCATTTAAAGTTGGGGTACCGAGCTTAGTTCCAAAAATGGCTATCAAAATATCATATTCTCGAAGAAGCTGCTCGTTGATTACGTTCTGTGGGTCAGAGCCAATGCCGGGTGTTACATATTCCTCCCATCCCAATCCTCTTATGGATATTTTCTGAGCTTCAAATGTCCGATTTAGTTCGTGGACGGCATCGAACACAGCCCTTCTGGTTTCGAAGACATCTGATGGCGACGCAACAACAACCCGAAATTCCATGACTTCGCGGGGCATCTTACCTCTGTCCAAATTGATTTGCGATTAGGCTTACAACAGCCTACCTCGTATCCATCGCATCGATGGCGCCGTAAAATGAATCTCTCGCCGTTTCCATTTGAGCCGTTCAGTTTATTCTTTACGTGGAGCGTTCTGAGAGGTCACTGATATACTATTATAAGTTGTGCCACAAACTGCTCCTTTGGTTTGAATAGCGAACAAAAAGCCAGGCTTTCGCCCGGCCTTTCGCATTTCTGATAGATGCCCGGGTCAAGCCCGGGCATGACAAGGAGAGGGGGTGACTACAACACCCGATTGCTCTCCTTCACCTTCTCCGCATCCAGATAAACCTGCCCGCCCATCTCCTTGAACTTCTGCGACATCGTCGCCATTCCGTCCTCGATCACGCCGGACATCGTCATGCCGACGGTGCCGCCGGCGACCGCGCGTTTATCAGGGTCGTTCAGCGTCGCGGCGTAGTCGCGCACGTCTTGCGTGATTTTCATCGAGCAGAATTTGGGGCCGCACATCGAGCAGAAATGGGCGACCTTGTGGGCTTCCTTCGGCAGCGTTTCGTCGTGATAGGCGCGGGCGGTCTCGGGATCGAGGCCGAGGTTGAACTGGTCCTCCCAGCGGAAGTCGAAGCGGGCGCGGGACAATGCGTCGTCGCGCAGTTGGGCCGCCGGGTGGCCCTTGCCGAGATCGGAGGCGTGGGCTGCGATCTTGTAGGTGATGACGCCGACCTTGACGTCGTCGCGGTTGGGCAGGCCGAGATGCTCCTTCGGTGTCACGTAGCAGAGCATCGCGCAGCCGAACCAGCCGATCATGGCGGCACCGATGCCTGAGGTGATGTGGTCATAGCCCGGCGCGATGTCTGTCGTCAGAGGCCCCAACGTGTAGAACGGCGCCTCGCCGCATTCCTTGAGCTGCTTGTCCATGTTGATCTTGATCTTGTGCAGCGGCACGTGGCCGGGGCCTTCGATCATGACCTGGCAGCCTTTCTTCCAGGCAATTTGCGTCAGCTCGCCGAGTGTTTCCAGTTCGGCGAATTGCGCGCGGTCGTTGGCGTCGGCGATCGAGCCGGGGCGCAGGCCGTCGCCGAGCGAGAACGACACGTCGTATTTGCGCATCAGGTCACAGATTTCCTCGAAGTGGGTGTAGAGGAAGCTTTCCTTGTGATGCGCCAGGCACCACTTCGCCATGATCGATCCGCCGCGCGAGACGATGCCGGTGACGCGGTTGGCGGTGAGGTGGATGTAGGGCAGCCGCACGCCGGCGTGGATGGTGAAATAGTCGACGCCCTGTTCGCACTGCTCGATCAGCGTGTCCTTGTAGAGCTCCCAGGTCAGCTTGACCGGATCGCCGTCGCACTTCTCCAGCGCCTGATAGATCGGAACGGTGCCGATCGGGATCGGCGCATTACGCAGAATCCATTCCCGCGTGGTGTGGATGTTGCGCCCCGTCGAGAGGTCCATCACGGTGTCCGCGCCCCAGCGGATCGCCCACACCATCTTGTCGACTTCTTCCTCGACCGACGAGGTGACGGCGGAGTTGCCGATATTGGCGTTGATCTTGGTGAGGAAGTTACGGCCGATGATCATCGGCTCGAGTTCGCCATGGTTGATGTTGCAGGGAATGATGGCGCGGCCGCGCGCGATCTCGCTGCGGACGAATTCCGGCGTCACGAACGCGGGCACCGAAGCGCCAAAGCTCTCGCCATCGGCCAATGCTGCTTCGGCGCGCTCGAGCTGCGCCTTGCGGCCGAGATTTTCGCGGGTCGCGACGTAGATCATCTCCTTGGTGATGATCCCGGCGCGGGCGAATTCGAGCTGCGTGATCATGTGGTCGCCAACGCCGCGCAGCGGCTTGTGGTGCGCGGTGAAGGCTTTGGCGGCATGGGAAGCGCCGACATTGCCGTTGTCTTCCGGCTTGATGTCGCGGCCTTCATATTGCTCGACGCCGCCGCGCTCTTTCACCCATTCGATGCGCGCGCGCGCGAGACCCGCATTGACGTCGATGGTGACATCAGGATCGGTGTAGGGGCCGGAGGTGTCATAGACCGGCAGGTTCGGCTCGCCGGCGCCTTCGCTCAAAATGATCTCGCGGATCGGCACGCGAACGTCGGGCGCTTCATCGGGCGTGATCCAGATTTTTCGCGAAGCCGGGAGCGGCCCGGTGGTGACGGCGGGAAGCGTGGTGTCGGGATTGGAGCGGATGTTCATGTTATCCTCCTGTTATCTTTTGCTGTCGTTCCGGACGAGCCACAGCGCGGCTCCATCCGGCAGTAGAACTTGCGGCGCGAGCCCCCACCCGTCGCACGCTGACGCGTGCGCCACCCTCCCCCGCAAGAGTGTTCAGACCGGGGACAAGGTGGACGGGTGTTCGGAGACATCGTGGACACTTTCGGGCCTGCGGTCGAGGGCTCGGATGTCGATGATTGCAATCCTTTGAGTGAGGAAGACGACGTCGAAGACGC
>JBOHIT010000349.1:0-6598 GCA_050726155.1 Bradyrhizobium sp. | reverse complement strand
CTGTGCGATGTGTCGGGTTCGGTGGCGCGGGTGTCTGATTTCTTCCTGCTGCTGATCCACAGCCTGCATGAAGTGGTCTCGGATGTCCGCTCATTTGCCTTCTCCGGACACCTGATCGAAGTCAGCGACATCCTGGAAGCCAAATCGCCGGAAGAGGCGATGGCCGAGATCATGTCCAAGGTTGGCTTCGGCTCATCGGACTACGGCAACTCCTTCGCCGATTTCGAACACGAATGGATGAACGCGATCACCCCGCAGACCACCGTGATCATTCTAGGCGACGCCCGCAGCAACAATCTCGATCCCCGCGCCGACATTCTGCGCCGCATCGGCGAACGGTCGAAGCGGCTGGTGTGGCTCAATCCCGAGGGGCGTATGGCCTGGGGCTGGGGCGATTCCGAAATGCCGCGTTATTCGACCTTCTGCACCACCGTGCGGCAATGCGCTACCGCGCAGCAGCTGGAGCGCGCGGTGTCGGATATCGTGGCGAGTTATCAGTAATTCCGCGGGCGGCCGTCGACGAGTGTTTGCCCGCAGGCGTTTTAACAGCGAAGATGGGCAATCGCCCGAATCAGGAACCGGCCGGCGGCCCGAATTGGCCGGCCACATGAAAAGCCCCGGCCGGATCGCCTCACCCATGCCTGCCTCCGCAGCCCGTCACCCCGACAAGGCCCCTGACGCGCTGTCGGTGCTGAACTCCGTGTTCGGCCTGCCGGCCTTCCGGGGAGAGCAGGAAAAGATCGTCCGGCATGTCACGGATGGCGGCAACTGCCTGGTGCTGATGCCGACCGGCGGCGGCAAGTCGCTGTGCTACCAGCTGCCGTCGTTGTTGCGCGAGGGCTGCGGCATCGTGGTCTCGCCACTGATTGCGCTGATGCGCGACCAGGTCGCCGGCCTGCTCGAAGCCGGTGTCAAGGCGGCGGTGCTGAACTCGACCCTGTCGTATGAGGAAGCCAATGCGGTCGAGCAGCGGCTCCTGGCCGGCGATCTCGACGTGCTTTACGTCGCCCCCGAACGGCTGTTGACGCCGCGCTGCCTCGGCTTGCTTACGCGCGCCAAGATCGCGCTGTTTGCGATCGATGAAGCGCATTGCGTGTCGCAATGGGGGCATGATTTCCGCCCCGAATATATCGGCCTATCTGTCATCGCCGAGCGCTTCCCCGACGTGCCGCGCATCGCCCTGACCGCAACCGCCGATGACCTGACGCGCCAGGAAATCGCCGAACGGTTGAGGCTCACGGATGCACCGCGCTTTGTCGCGAGCTTTGACCGCCCCAATATCCGCTATGAAATCGTCGACAAGCAGAACGCGCCCGCGCAGCTCAAGGCCTTCATCAGTGACCGCCATGCGGGCGACGCCGGCATCGTTTATTGCCTGTCGCGCGCCAAGGTCGAGGACACCGCCGCGGCATTGAACAAGGCCGGCGTGCCGGCCCTGCCCTATCATGCCGGCCTCGACGCCGGCCTGCGGTCGCGCAACCAGGACCGCTTCATCAACGAGGATGGCGTGGTGATCGTCGCCACGATCGCGTTCGGCATGGGCATCGACAAGCCCGACGTGCGCTTCGTGGCGCATCTCGATCTGCCGAAGAGCATCGAGGCCTATTACCAGGAGACCGGGCGCGCGGGCCGCGACGGCAAGCCCTCCAGCGCCTGGATGGCCTATGGCCTCTCGGATATCGTGCAGCAACGCCGCATGATCGACGAGTCCACGGGCTCGGACGCCTTCAAGCGCGTGTCGGTCGGCAAGCTCGATGCGCTGGTCGGTCTCGCGGAGACCGCGGGCTGCCGGCGGCGGCGCCTGCTCGGCTATTTCGGCGAGGCGGTCGACGGCGGCAACTGCGGCAATTGCGATAACTGCATCTCGCCGCCGCAGCTCCGCGACGGCAAGGTGACCGCGCAGAAACTGCTGTCCTGCGCCTATCGCACCGGGCAGCGCTTCGGCGCCATGCACCTGATCGACGTGCTGGTGGGCCGCATGACCGAGCGCGTCACCCAATTCGGTCACGACAAGATTTCCGTGTTCGGCATCGGCGCCGAACTCAACGAGAAGCAGTGGCGCTCGGCGATCCGGCAAGTCGTGGCGATGGGCCATCTGCAGGCCGACAGCGAAGCCTTTGGCGCCTTGAAGCTGACGGAGACGGCACGGGCGGTATTGAAGGGCGAGACCGAGGTGATGCTGCGCGAAGCGCCGGAAGGCAGCCGCGTTCGCGCCAGCCGGACCAAATCACGGCGCGGCGATCTCGCGCCGCGCGCAGGCGGATCGAGTGAACCCGCCGATGCCGGCTTGCAGGCAGCGCTCCGGGCCTGGCGCTCCGAGATCGCGCGCAAGCGCGGCGTGCCGGCCTATGTCGTGTTGCACGATGCGACCATTGACGGCATCGCCGCGTCCCGTCCCGCGACGCTCAACCAACTGCGCAATATTGCCGGGATCGGCGACAAGAAGCTCGAGCATTACGGCGACGAGTTGATCGCGCTGGTACAGGCGGCGGAGCGCTAGCGCACCGCGCGCGTTAGCCGTTGCGGAACGTATAGGCGTATCCGTTGATCGCGGGGGCACCGCCGAGATGGGCGTAGAGCACCTTCGACCCCTTCGGGAAGTAGCCCTTGTTCACGAGGTCGATCATGCCCTGCATGGATTTTCCCTCATAGACCGGATCGGTAATCATGCCTTCGAGCCGGGCGCAGAGGCGGATCGCTTCCTTGGTCTCTTCCGAAGGAACGCCGTAAGCGGGATACGCATAGTCCTCGATCAGGACGACGTCGTCAGCGACGATTTCCCTGCCCAATTCAACCAGAGACGCTGTGTTGCGCGCGATGTCGAGCACCTGTGCCTTGGTTTGGTCAGGCGTAAAGGAGGCGTCGATGCCGATTACCTTGCGCTCGCGGCCGTCCTTGGCAAATCCAACCAACATGCCGGCATGGGTCGAGCCGGTGACGGTGCAGACCACGATGTAATCGAAGGCAAAGCCGAGTTCCTTTTCCTGAGCGCGGACCTCTTCGGCGAACCCGACATAGCCGAGCCCGCCGAATTTATGCACGGACGCGCCGGCGGGGATCGCATAGGGCTTGCCACCCTTGGCCTTCACGTCCGCAATCGCCTCCTCCCAACTCTGACGGATGCCGATGTCAAACCCTTCGTCCACCAACTGGACGTCGGCGCCCATCACGCGGCTGAGCAGGATGTTGCCGACGCGGTCGTAGACGGCGTCCTCATGCGGCACCCAGCTTTCCTGCACCAGACGGCATTTCATGCCGATCTTGGCCGCGACCGCGGCGACCATGCGGGTGTGATTGGATTGCACGCCGCCGATCGAGACCAGCGTATCGGCGTTGGAGGCGATCGCATCGGGCACGATGTATTCGAGCTTGCGCAGCTTGTTGCCGCCGAACGCGAGCCCCGAATTGCAGTCCTCGCGCTTGGCATAGAGCTCGACATTGCCGCCGAGATGCTGCGTCAATCGCTCCAGCTTCTCGATGTGCGTGGGCCCGAATGTGAGCGGATAGCGTTCGAATTTTTCCAGCATGCCGTCATCCCCGTTGACGTCTGATCCTGCGTCGACCCCTAGCACCGGACGTCGGAAAGGTGCTCTCTAAGTTGCGTCCGGATTTTCACGAATTAGTTGCCCATATGGCCAAAACTGTTAGTTTTCATCCATTCGATGGCCCATTATTGAAAGAATCTTCCGTGAGCAATCGACTTGATCGAACCGACCTCAAGATGTTGCGTTTGCTGCAGAATAACGGGCGGCTCAGCAATGCTGAGCTGGCCGAAGCGGTCGGCGTCAGCCCGGCGACCTGTCATCGCCGGACCCAGCGGCTATTCGACGACGGCTTTGTCAGCACGGTCCGCGCCATGGTGGCGCCGCGCAGGGTCGGCAAGGGTGCGCTGGTCATGGTCGGCGTCGTACTCGATCGCTCCACGCCCGAGAGTTTTGCGTCGTTCGAGCGGGCGATCGCGAAACTGAAATTCGTTCTCGACTGCCATCTGGTGGCGGGCGATTTCGATTATTTCCTGAAGATCCGCGTCGGCGACATGGAGGACTTCAACCGCATCCATGGCGAGCAGTTGATCGCACTGCCCGGCGTGCGCCAGACGCGGACCTTCTTCGTGATGAAGGAAGTCGTCGACAACGCGGCGCTGGATTTTTGAGGCGATGTCCGCACGGCCCTCTCTGCAATCCTTATTTTGCTTCGCTCGCCTTGATGCCCGAGCTTTCAATCAGCTTTGCCACCCGCGGCAGGTCGGCCGCGAACAGGCGCGCGTGGGCTTCCGGGGTCAACTCGCTCTCGGGGAATGAAAGGGTTCCGAGCTGCGTCAGCTTCTCCTGCAGGGCCGGGTCCGACAGCGCCTTGCGGAGCGCCGAATTCAGCGCGCCGACCGTCTCCCTGGGCGTGCCCTTCGCCACATAGAGCCCATGCCACATCGTGTAGCTGACCTCGGGCATACCGAGCTCGGCGGTGGTCGGCACGTCCTTCAACTGTTCAAGCCGTTTGGGCGACGTGATGGCGATACCGTGCAGCGTTCCGGCTTGAATCTGCGGCAGCGCGTTGGTCACCTGATCCCATAGAAGATCTATTTGCCCGGCCAGCATATCGCCGATGGCCGGACCTGAACCGCGATAGGCCACGATGGTCGGTTTGAAGCCGAGCACATTGCCCATCATCACGGCGCACAGATGAGAGTTGGTCCCGAGACCACCATGCGCGAAGTTCGCCTTGTCGCCCTGCGCCTTGATCCAGGCCACATAATCCTTCGGTCCCGCGCCGGGGATCGTCTTGCGGCCGATCAGGACCATCGGCGCGTTGTTGACGAGGCCGACCGCCTCGAAGGCGGTTGTCGTGTCGTAGCGCAAATTGGTGAACAGGCTGGGTGCCGCCAGCAACCCGACGTGATTGATCAGGACGGTCGATCCGTCAGGTGCCGACCGGGCCACTCGATCATTGGCCAGCGTACTGCCGCCGCCGACCACGTTCTCGATGATGACGGTCTGGCCGAGCGATTGCGACATCCGTTCGCCAATGAGGCGCGCGACGGTATCCGTGCCGCCGCCGGCCGCATAGGGAACCACCAGCGTTACCGTTTTGGGAGGTGATTGCGCGTAGGCCTGCGCAGCAAGCAAGAGGCCAAGCCCAATAAACGCGCTGCCAAAAAGCCGATTGATCACGACGGCGTCCTCCCCAATTCTTCTTTTGTTGTCATGCCGCACTTTTGCGGTCGTGCATACGTTCGCGAGATCGCACTGCAGCAAACGGCGCGATGCCGTGAAGTCGCGATCATGCTGATTGTGCGCCTGCAAATCAAATACAAAGCGCCGCGAGTATCCCTAGTGTGCCGGACTCAATGTCGGGCGCTGATAGCGAAGCCATATGACAGCGGCGGCGGCCGCCAGCATCAGCAGCACCGAAAACCAGTTGAGAGGATGCCAGCCCCAGCGATCCTGCAGAAATCCCGCCATGAAGCTCGACGTCGCGGTGGTGCTGAACACCAGGAGGTCGTTGAGCGCCTGGGTCTTGCCGCGTTCGTTCGGACGGTAACACGTCGTCACCAGCGTAGTCGCGCCGACGAACAGGAAATTCCAGCCGACGCCGTTGACGGTGAGTGCGATCCGGAAATTCCACTCGGTCAGTCCACTAAGCGCTGCGGCGACGCCGGCCAGCATCAGCACGACGCCCCACGCCATGACGGTTGTGGCGCCGTACCGGTTGATCAGATTGCCGGTGAAGAATGACGGCACGAACATGCCGAGCACATGCATGAAGATGACCCAATGGGCTTCCGAGTGCGGGAACCCGCAGCCGACGATCGCCAGCGGCGACGCGCTCATGATGAACGACATCGTGCCGAACGCCAGCATGCCGGCAATCACCGACGCGATGAAGCGCGGCTGGCTGGCAATGACCAATAGCGGACGTGGAGGAGCTACGGCTTCCGCCGGAGCAGCGCTCGAGGCCGTCGTCACAACCGCGGGGAAAGTGATGAAGGACATCACCGTAAAGACGATCACGTGCAGGCCGAGAATCGCGGCATAGGTCGCAAGGTAAAGCGGCATCGTCAGATCGTGCGTCACGCGCACCAGGCTGGGGCCGATCACGGCCGCGGCGACGCCGCCCGCGGTGACCCACGAAATCGCCTTGGCGCGGTAATGGATCGGCACCAGTTCCGCCGCGGCAAACCGGTACATCTGCAGGCACGCCACGGCGTAGCCGAGGATGAGGCCGCCGGCGCACATGATAGCAAAGTTGGCGGTGTACAATCCGGTGCACATGATAATGGCGCCGGCCATGCCGAACAGCGAGCCGACGCGGAAGCCGATGCTGCGGCCGACCCGCTGCATCAGCAGCGCCGCCGGGAATACCCAGATCATGACGCCGATATGCTGCATCGTGACCGGCAGGTTGGCGAGATCGGGACGGTGATAGAAAGTGATGACCGACAGCCCCGTCGCCGCAAACATCATGGTGTTGCAGGATTGGCCGACCGCCTGACAGCACGCCAGCAGCAGGAGATTGCGGCGTGCGCGCCGGTCGAGTTCCTGCGCCGGATCGGCTTCCGGCTTGAGCCCGGATTGGGGGTTTAGTGCATCCATTATTATTC
>JBOHIT010000348.1:0-6691 GCA_050726155.1 Bradyrhizobium sp. | reverse complement strand
GGTGTGGTCGCCGTCCGCATCCGTCACCGTCTGCGTCAGCTTCAGGTCGCCGGCCAGGGCCGTCGTCAGCGTCGCCGCGTCATCCGAGTTGTTCGGATCCGCATGCCAGATGTTCTTGACCTGCGTGAACGTCACGATGCCGGAGCCGTCAACGCTGATCGTGAAGTACTCGACCGCGCCCACCATGCCGTGAATCACGCCGTCCGGCGTCTGGCTCAGCAGGATCTGCGAGCCCTGGCCAATGCCGTCGCCATCGCCGGCGGTCTTGTCCGCCGCATCGAGCGCATAAAGGCCCGAACCGACGTTCGCCGCGCTGAGTTCGAACTTGTAGGTCGTGGTGCCGGCACCATCGGTGCCGTAGTTCACCGGCGAGAAATTGTTGGAGTAATCCGCCGTCACGCTCGCCAGACCGACCGGCGCAATGCCGCCGACCGTATCGGTGCCAACCGCACTCTCGTCCAGAACAAGCGTGTCCTTCTGCACATCGAGCACCCTGCCCTGGGCCGGGCCGTCGTCCTGGATCGAGAACACGCCGTTGCCGAGGTCGAGCGTCGTCGCGACGCTGTCGCCGTCCGCATCGGTGATCGTCTTTACCAATTGCAGCAGGCCGGCCGCCGTCGTCAGCGTCGCCGCATCGTCCGAATTGTTCGCGTCCGGATGCCAGATGTTCTTGGTCTCGGCAAACGTCACGATGCCCGTCGCCGGGTCAATCGTGATCGTGAAGTAGGTCGTCCCGCCAGCCGAGCCGGTGATCACGTTGCCGGCCTGGTTGAGCACGATCTGCGCACCCTGGCCGATCCCGTCGCCGTCGCCGGCGGTCTTGTCCGCCGCATCAAGCGCGAACAGGCCGGAGGCCACGTTCGAACCGGTCAGCTTCAGCGTAAAGGCCGTGGTGCCCGCACCATCTGCCCCGTAGCTGCCGCCAGTGAAATTATCCGCGAAGTTGGCGGTAACCGTCGCCAGACCGACCGGAGCAACGCCACCCGCCGTATCGGTACCAACAGCGCTTTCGTCCAGCACCAGCGTGTCCGCAGCCACAGTCGCCGCGCCCGAGATCGGACCGTCGTCCAGGAATGTCAGATGCGAACCGACATCAACGGTCGCGCTCGCGGTGTTGTTGTTGACGTCGGTCACGGTTGCCGTGAGCGACACCAGTCCGGCGAGAAGCGTGATGCCCTCGTTGGGATTGCCGGGGGTATTCTCATGAACAGCACGCAGGTCCGTCAGCGTGAGTTGGCCCGCTCCATTGTCCGTCAAAGTGAAGACCGAGGTCTGGACACCATTACTGGTGACCACGCCATCGACCTCGCCACTGCCCTTCTGCACCAGCGTGACAACCTGGCCGGTCGCCGAATCGATCAGGTTCGTCGTGGGATTGTTGATGCTCAAGGCAAAAGCGAGCGACTGTTGACCAGCCGGCGCGTCGATTGTGAACGGCACCAGGCCCGTCGCAACGGTCGATCCGGCGGGAGCCTGTCCGGAGCCGGCAATGCCGTTGCTGGCAACGGTCAGGAAGCTCTCATCAACGAAAAGACCGGGGACAAGACCAGCAGTAATCGTCGGGGGCGCTGGCGGAGCCGGAGTTTCTGGAGCCGTCGTTCCGGTCGGGAATTGGGGCGTAAAGGTGCCCAAATCTTCATTGCCGAGCAGGTCCAGCGGATTGCCGATGCTGAGCGGCTCGACCGAAGGCGAGCGGAAGTCTCCGCCGCTCGCCTGCGCGTTGCCATTCCCGGTGCCGCCGGCTGCCGGCAATACCGACGCGTCGTTGCTGATCGGAAACAGGCTTGCAAATTCACTGACCGAAATGTCGCGGCCGGGTCCCATTTCGATCGTGATGTTCTGCCGCGGGTCGTTGCGCGAATCAAAGAACGGCTCGACCGTCACCGTCGACTGGTTGTCGAACAGAATGATCAGCTTTTCGCCGACGTGAACCAGCGTGATTTTTTCATTGGCAATGGACGAGAAGTCGACCTGGACTTTCTGGTCGTATCCGACATTGACGATGACCGCCTGGTCGGTCAGTGGCTTCGTCAGTTTGTAGATGCGCGGAGCTGCACTGCTGGTGGCGTTGGAAGTGCCTGTGCCGGTAGCCTGAGCAACCTGAAACGGACCGTTCATTATTTTAACTCCGCCGACCCTGGGGTCATGAATTAGATTTTCGGAAAAATTGCCGCTAAATTTCGGTTTAAGTTATTGTTAACCCAGACCCCGGTCAAGAAATGTGTTTGGTTAATCAATACTTTCGATGCGGATGTGGTAAAGAGGGGACAGACAGACCTGTCGGAACAAAGGGTTGGCCGATGTTAATGTTTCGACAGGTTGTTGCCGTGCTCGTTTCTGTTCAGTTTTCCCGGTAATTTGGAGAGGTCGAGTGCGGGTTATCCATCTGGCGAGCGCGGTCGCGCTGCTCGCGGCCTCCCTCGGTACGGCAGCCGCGCAGGCCCCTGCGGAGACGACAGTCGAACGTTCGTTCAGGGCGCTACCCAACAAGGACACCCAAATTGGTGTTTTCCTGAACGTTTTGCCGGACTGCACGTCCGGGCCCATGCCGACCATTCGATTGGTCAGCCCACCGACGGCCGGAAAAGTGGTCGTAAAGCCAGTGAAGGTGAAGGCCACCAACTACAAGGCCTGCCTCGCACTGGAAGTGCCCGCCTTTGTCGCGTTCTACAAATCGACCCCGGAATTCCTGGGCGACGACGTGCTGACCATTGAGGTCAAATTCGCGGGCGGTCGCACTGAAATTCAGAAGATAACGGTCAAGGTCAACGGCCCCGGGGCGCAGCAAAAGATCTGATCGACCCACGTGGCCCAGCCCGGCTGGGCACCTCGTTCATCTCGTGTATGTCCAAAGCTATCGTACGACTGTTGCGCCGTCATGGCGGTTCAGCGGGGCCCGATTTCAGGCGGCTCCACAGCCCTTGGAAGGCCCGATGCTTCGACGTTCATGAGGGGGGCGGCAAACATCTCGGGCTCGCCCGTGACATGGCGTTGGTAGCCCATTGGCCGAATCGGTACCGGCTTTTTCAAGCGGATCACCCCTGTCGCACAACCGCGAATGGGCGCCGTCGGACTGGCCGGGCTCTCGGCCTTGGGATCGCAGCCACCCATGCCCTACCCGCCCCGCTTTGCGGGGGCCATTTCTAACTTTGCATGGGGTTGTTTTCGCGATTTTGTGTCTGGGCTCCAACCCATCACGGCACAGATGGCGACCCAGTCGCGGAGAACGGCCCGCTAGCGAAGCATTCCGGCTTGACTGAGAATGGCGGCCGACGAAGCGAAAGCGCGCCTGGCGGCATCGCAGATGCATTGGCGCAGTCCGGGCCGGCATTGGAGGGGCGACCTGGCAGCCTTGCGGGACCGGCCGGGGCCGGAATCTCAGGATGCTTTTGACGTCAACGGATGACTTGGTTCATCCGTCCTGACCGTCACTGTTCGAGGGGTAAATCACTCGGCTGGTCAAGCGCCGCATGCTCTTCCTGACAATCACCAATCCTGCGCGCGACAACCCGGTCCTTCCTTCGAAGGCCGACCGTGAGTTCATTGACTTCGGTATAGGCCTCGGCGCTTTGGACCGTGATGACGGTGCTGACGGGGCCCATATAGTCGCACCGATTTGAGAAGACGTACCTGTTGTTGATCTTTTCCGGCTTTGCGGACTGACAGCTTCCGACCGCAGCTGACGAGAATGTGGCCTTCATGGCAAGGGTTGGATCGACGCAGCGCGTCATCTCGCGTTCAAGCAATTTTTGGCCGCTGTTTGAGTGCGAAACGATTTCAAGCGTCCGCACAAACTTCCACAACCCTTTGCGAAAAGTCGGGCCGCCAAATCCGTCTTCCGCCAAAGCGTGCGAAGACAACATTGGCGCCGAAACGGCCAAGGCAAACACCAGGGACAGGCTGCGGGCGAGCGATTTCTTCCGCGTCAGTTCGTTACCAGCGATCATCGCCTATTGCCCCATGTGACTGCGCCCGGTCGGTCGGTTCCTGACCGATGAATGCTTCTGAACTCGGTACGCGGTCATTCCAGGCGCGTTGCATTAAGGCCCGGTTAACAAATCAGGTCTGGCGCACTCTCGCTGCTGACCTAGTAAACAAGAACGTAACCCGTCTGAGTTCGAGGCGCCGAGCGCTTGGAGTTAGTCTTAGCTGGGAGAGATGAGCTCGAGCCCTGGCCGCCGGACCTGCGACGGGGCGTGTGCGATCAGCAAAAAGTCTTGCCTAGTACTGCAGGGAAGAAACAGCAGATTTCGCCGGACGCTCCGCGTCTTTCGCCGGAGCTTCCGCTTTTTCGTCGCCGCAATCACCAATTCTCACTGCGGTGACAAGATCGGTCTTCGGATTGTCACCGGTGGTGACTTCGTTCACTTCGGTGTAACTCTCATTGCTGTGCACGGTAATGACCGTACTCACCGCGCCCATGTAGTCGCATCTGTGGCCGAATGTGTATTTGTTGCCAACCTTTTCAGGCTTGCCTGAAACGCAACTGCCAACTGGCGCCGAAGAGAAAGTCGCCTTCATGGCGTGCGTTGGATCGACACAGCGCGTTACTTCCTTATCGACCAGTCGATATTTGACGTTCTTGTTGGAATTCCTGACGACATCAAGCGTTCGAATGAAGCGCCAAAGTCCCTTGCGAAAGCTGGGTGCCTCGGTTTGCGAGACTTCCGCTTGTTGAACCCGTGCGGCTTGAGTCGCCGAAACCTTGGCCAAAGAGATTTTGGCCGAAGAGACCGGGGCTTGTGGATCCTGGGCTTGAGCCGGATGTGCGAGGAATGGCACCGCAACAATCAAAGCCAATACGCGGAAGTTCATTCCCTGCCCCTATGGTCTTCTGATCCGAACGAGACGTTCGAATCGAGCATGTCGACCAGTTGCAGGTTAATTGTGGCGAGTAAAGGTAAGCCGGCACGGGTAAACACGGGTCTCGTGCATCATTCTAGCTGAGTGCGACAATCGCGCAACAGTGGGACCCCACAATTCCATGCCGTGGCGCGAAATAGATTTGCGTGGAGCGCGTACGATGTCCGTAATTCTACGGGACATCAATGTCAGCCGACCGCCGCCGCCTTCGCTACCAGCCCACGCCAATCACACGACAAGGTCGTGGGCCAGATAGGTAATGGCAGTCCCATTCAAATGATCAGGGGCAAGGTTGAAATTGTCGACTGAGTAATTTCCGACCAGCGACAATTCCACCGTGTGCGCCCCATCGGAAATCGTCAGAGTTCCGCCAGTACCGCCGCCGTTCGCGTGGTAGCTGATAGAGGCGGCACTGGAATCCACGTTTTCAAGATCAATAACGTCTGCCCCGTCGAATCCCGTGATGGTGCCGTTGAAGTGGAACGCATCCCCGAGTTTCAGCGTGCCCCCCGTGCCCGCCCCGAACAGGACGTTGGCGGTTGAGGACGCCTCAAAATCCAGGACGCCGGTACCATCAATCGTTGCGTTGCCGGTGCCAGTGACGGCGCCTTGAACTGTCAGATTTGCGCCATTGGCCCACAGAACGCCCGAGTTTTCGACCGCGCTGAGAATTGTCAGACCGCCACTTCCGGATGCTTCGAGAGTTCCTGAGTTCGCCACGACATTTAAGCCGGTATCGATAACAAGCGCGTGCGAGCCGTCGGCGTTGATGGTGCCGGCATTCGACAGGCTTAGCTCGCCGTTACCCAACGAGCCCGCCCCCGAGATCGTATTGTCTTCATTGTCCAACGTGACGTTTGAACCCGTGCCCGAAATAACGTTGAGATCACTGTCCGACAACAAGATCGTGCCGCCGCCCTCCAGCGTCATGCCATATTGCGTGAGCTGCAAATCGGTTTCATGGCCGGTAGCGCTAAGCGCAATGGTTCCCGCGTTGTGGATCGTGCCGGTGAGAGGCATGAGCGCCCCATCGGAAATCGTCATTGTCCCGGTGTTGTGGAGTATCGGCGTTTGATCGAATACGAAATTGTTTCCCGCCAAAGCCGCCGCGTGAACGCCCTCCAGAACGATCGACTGTCCGTCCGAGAGCGTGATCATCGCGTTGCCGTTTGCGTCCTCGGTCAGATGAGCCTGCACATCGGAGAAAGTTGCAAAGCCGGCGTAGCTGATCAGATCGATCTGATCATGGGCCACGTCGAAACTGTAGACGATGTCGTGACCAATGGGCTGCGAGAATACGATCAGGTCGTCTCCGCTCGATGCGGTCAGGAAATCGTCGCCCGACCAGGCAAAGATCGGTGAACCCGGCGAATAGGCTTCGACGTTGTCACCCAGAACAATCGTTTTTATCGAACCGTCTGCCAACACGGCGGTCACGGTGACGTTGAGCAGATAGGCTCCCGAATAAGATACCGGCGTCGTTACGGTGAGCGATGCGAGATTGGTCGTTTGCACCGTCCACGAACCGTCAAGGTTATGGACCGCGCCATTGACGATCCAATCCGACGGAACGTCACCTATTGTTACGATCGCGGAATAATCCAGACCCAGGGATGGGTCGACGAGGCCCAGATTTATCGGCTCGCCTGCTATGCCGGCTGGTGCCGTGTTCGCATTTTTCGCTTCGGCGGTATAGGTGCCGATACTGAACGCGCTTGAGCCCCCGACTTCAGATATAGAAACAACCTCGCCGGAAGTGAACCCATCGGATCCGTCCCACGCCTTGAAATTCAGAACTTCGGCATCGAGGTGTGCGTCTCCCTTATAA
>JBOHIT010000347.1:0-5107 GCA_050726155.1 Bradyrhizobium sp. | reverse complement strand
CGTGCCGACGAATTGCCGTTGACGCCCGCCATCGCCCGGCCGCGCAGCGTGCCGTAAACATGGATCGATCCGCCGGCGACGATTTCCGCACCCGAGCCGACCGAACCCAGCACGGTGACGTCGCCGTCGGTGAAGACGATCGACTGGCCCGAGCGGACCGGGCTTTCGAGCAGCAGCGAATTCGGCTTCGGCTTCGGCTCGGACTTTTCCGTGGGCTCGGTTCGCGTGATGACGCAGGAACGACCGCCGGTCAGCAGCGGCGGCATGCTGGTGGTCAGCTTCTCGGCGTCCACACCCTCGATCCCGAGCACGCGGATGTTGCGCTCTTCCAGATTGTTGACGAGGTGGGTGATGGCGGCGCGGCTGAGGTCGAGCGCCGCCAGGTCGAGCACGACAGGCTTGCCGACGAAGAAGCCCGGCGAACGCGCCAGCGTCGCGTCGATCTCCGCCAGCCAGCCGACGATCGGGATCTCCGGCGTGAACACGAAGGCGACATACGAGCGGCCCCGCATGCGAACCAGTTGTCGCGTTGCCTCCGCTGTTGCGTGCATGATGAATCCACCCAGTCCTGATTAGTGAATAATTAAGAATGGGATTGATTTGGTTAACGAGTGATTAATGATCGGCGCTCTTTTGACCGGCCGGCTGACCGGCGGATCGCCATCAAAATCAACGTCGCTCGATCACCAGGCTCTGAACGGCGCGGCCGAAATAGCCCCTGCTGTCCGCAAGCCGCGCCATCGCAAGGCCTGCACCATCTGGGCCGATCCAGGATTCCGCGTCGAGCAGCATCCAGTCGCCGACCGGCTGGCGCGCGAAATTAACAGTGAGATCGGCATTGAGAAACGTCCATTGCCGGAAATCCAGCACCGCCGAGGTGCCGTTGCAGAAGTCCGCGGCGACCATCGCCCGCATCGCCTGCGAAACCGCAAAACCCTGGACGATCGGCCGGTCGACGCGATACCAGATCGCGCCCGGACCGGGCACGCCGAACCGACCGCGGGCGGCGCGCAGCGACATCCCGGTCACGAACGGACTGGAGGAAAAATCCGCGGGCTCGACCGGGCATTGGTCCGGCCCCGGCAGCGTGACCTGCTCGATGTCGGCTTCCGGCGGCAATTCGTTGGCCTGCACCTTGATCTTCAGAACGCTGGCGGCGACCACGATCACGCCGTTGGCGCGAAGCCTGACCGCGCAAAGCTGGATCTTGCGGCCTTCGCGCAAAATCTCGGTCTCGATCGTGAGCGGCGCGACCGGCACCGGGCGCATCAAATCGACAGTCACTCGCGCGATCCGCATCGGCACTGGCGTCGGCAGCGCTTCCGCCGCCCACACCGCCAAAGCGGCCGGCGGCGAACCGTGCTGCATGTTCGGATCCCACGGTCCCGCTGCGTTGGGGCTGGTAAGGACGCTGTTGCCGTCCACGCGAAAAATAGCGTCCATCAATCAATGATCCCTTGGGGGAGAATGCTGCTTTCTGCCTGCTCCGCCCGCGCAAGTCGAGGGCGCGGCGGCACAGACCCCCGTGCACGTTTCGCAGAGGGCACTCAGGCGCGCGTCAAATGAACGCCATGCCGCCATTGAGGATGATGGTTTGGCCGGTCATGTAGTCGTTGCCGAGCACCATCGTGACCGCCTGCGCCACTTCCGCAGGCTGTCCCATTCTGCCCAGCGGAATGTTGCGCGCGAGATCGGTGCGGCCACGCATCATGTCGGTTTCGATCAGCGACGGCGCCACGTTGTTGACGGTGATCCCGTCCTTGACCAGCCGCGCCGCATAGCCGCGCGTCAGCCCCTCCATGCCGGCCTTGGAGGCATTGTAGTGCGGGCCGATGGCCCCGGCACCGCGCGCAGCACCCGAGGAGATGTTGACGATGCGGCCCCATTTGCGCGCGCGCATGTCAGGCAGCACGGCCTGGGTGCAGAGGAAGGCCGATTTCAGGTTTACCAGGATGGTCCGATCGAAATCGCTTTCGGAGAGTTCGTCGACGCCGCGGACGATCGCAATCCCGGCGTTATTGACGAGGATATCGATCGGGCCGAGGGCCTTCGCGACCTGTTCGACCATTTTTGTGACGGCGGGTGATTGCGACACATCCGCGGCAATGGCGATGGCGCGACCGCCATTGGCCTTTATTTGAGCGACGACGGCTTCCGCATCATCCGCGCGCTCGCGATAATTGACGGCAACGGCCGCACCTGCCTCGGCGAGCGCCAAAGCAATCGCGGCGCCGATACCACGCGAGCCACCCGTCACCAGCGCGACACGCGCGCTCAAATCCAGTTTCGTCATCGATCCCGCCAATCATCTAATGACTCGTCATGCCCGGCCTTGTGCCGGGCATCCACGTCTTCAATGAAGTAGTAAGTCGTGGATGGCCGGGACAAGCCCGGCCATGACGGAGAGTGAATCATTTTCCATCACGCCCTCACGCCACGCCGCTACCCACGCTTTCCAAGAACGCCTTGACGGTTGAGACCATGCCAGTGTCGGTCGCGACATAGCCGGGCAGGCTCGCCACCTCGCGCTGGAATTCGCTGCCCTTCATGATGTCGATGACGCGCCGCATCGGCTCGGTCTCCAGGAACGCGCGCTTGCAGACGAAGAAATAATCCTCGGTCAGCAAGCGGATGAAATCGAGTCCGAACTGCCGTGCGGCGGCCTCGACGCCGAAGGTCACATCCGCCATGCCGCTGGCGACATAGGCGGCAACCGCCGCATGGGTGAATTCCATTTGCTGGGCGCCGCTGATTTTGGCTTGGTCGATCTTGTGCAGGGCCAGTAACTGATCGAACAGCAGCCGCGTTCCGGAATCATGGTCGCGGTTCACGAAACGCGCCTTGCGGTCGACGATATCCTGGATGGAGGCGATCCCGAGCGGATTGCCGCGCTTGACCATCAGGCCCATTTCGCGCGTCACGAAGCTGATGACGCGGTCTTCGCGCGGATCGAGCCATTCCTTGCAGGCGCGGATACCCTGTGCGCGCAGTTCCCCGCGCGGCAGATGCACGCCGGAAAGATCGCAGGCGCCCTGCGCCAGCGACACCAGCGAATTCTGGTTGCTGACATAGCGCAGGTCGACGCCGATGCCGGGTTCGCGGTCGAGCAATTCGCGCAGCTTGGAGACCGCAAAGCCGTGGCTGGCGTGAACGCGGATCACCGACGGGCGCTGGTGCAGGAACGGCTTGATCTCGGTCGCGAGCTCCTGCGCCAGGTTTTCCAGCTGCGGGCCGAGACGCGCCTGCATCCGCTCGCCGGCCCAGACCAGCTTTTCGCCGAATGCCGTCAACGTCGTGCCCTTGCCGCGATGGGTCTCGACCAGCGGCACCCCGAAGAAATCCGACCATTGCTCGACCAGATTCCAGACATGGCGATAGGACAGCTGGGCGTGCGTGGCCGCGCTGGTGAGTTTCCCGGTTTTGCGGATCTCGTTGAGGATGCCGAGCATCACCACGGCGGTCTGCGGGCTGCCTTCCTTGTGAAATCGCCAGACGGTTTCGATCTCGATGTGGTGCATGATGTACCAAAATTATGAACTAGATTGCATATATTGATCGCTCATAGGCAGATGATATCATATTTACTGCAGCGTTTATCCTCCTAATTTCGAATACACAAACCGGAGGAAATATGATGTCGATTGCATATGACTATTCTCATACGGCGACGCCCGCGGTAGCGGCCGCCAAGCCCCGGCTGCTGCTGATCGACGGCCAGCATGTCCCCTCCCTTTCCGGGCGGACCTTCAAGATCCTCAATCCGGCCACCGAACAGGTCAT
Organism: Bradyrhizobium sp.; assembly: GCA_050726155.1. Classification (GTDB taxonomy): domain Bacteria; phylum Pseudomonadota; class Alphaproteobacteria; order Rhizobiales; family Xanthobacteraceae; genus Bradyrhizobium. The sequence continues at coordinate 1,327 of JBOHIT010000347.1, read as the reverse complement.
CGCGACTGTCGCTGAAGGCAATGAAGCCGATGTCGAGCGCGCCGTTGTCGCGGCCCGCCGCGCCTTCGAGGGTCCCTGGCGCAGCATGCGCGCCTCCAAGCGCGGGCAGATCCTGCTCCGGCTTGCCGAACTGATGAAAAAGCACGCCGACGAAATCGCAGCGCTCGAAAGCCTCGATGCCGGCAAGCCGATATCAGGCGTGCTGCGGCAGGATCTCCCGGCCGCGATCGATACGCTGACCTATTACGCGGGCTGGGCCGACAAGATCCACGGCGAGGTGGTGTCGACGCGGGACGACGCGCTGACCTACACCGTGCGCGAACCGGTCGGCGTGGTCGCAGCCATCGTTCCCTGGAATTTTCCGCTGATGATCGGGATGTGGAAGCTGGCGCCCGCGCTGGCCTGCGGCTGCACCATCGTGATGAAGCCCGCCGAGTTGACGTCGCTGTCGGCGCTGCGGATCGGTGAACTGGCGCTGGAAGCCGGCCTGCCGCCGGGTGTGCTCAACATCGTGACCGGCCCCGGCCGGGTGGTCGGCGACGCGCTGGTCAACCATCCTGACGTCGACAAGGTCACGTTCACGGGGTCTCCCGGCGTCGGCCGCGGCATCCTGCGCGGTGCGGCCGGCAACTTCAAACGGGTGTCGCTCGAACTCGGCGGCAAATCCGCCAACGTAATCTTCGACGACGCCGATATCGAGGCTGCCAGCAAGGCTGCGGCGTCAGGGATTTTCTTCAACGCCGGACAGGTGTGCTCGGCAGGCTCCCGCGTGCTGGTCCATGAGAAGGTCTACGACGAAGTCGTCGAGCGGCTGACCCAGCGCGCCCAGTCGATCCGCATCGGCGATCCTGCCGATCGCGGAACGGCGCTGGGGCCGGTGATCTCCGAAAAGCAGATGAAGAGCATTCTCGATTATGTCGATGTCGGCCAGAAGGAAGGCGCACTACTGACGACCGGCGGCGAGCGCGTCGGCGACCGCGGCTACTTCATCAGCCCCGCGGTGTTCGCCAATGTCGAACACGAGATGCGGATTTCGCAGGAGGAAATCTTCGGTCCGGTGGTCAGCGTCATCAAGTTCCGCGATGAAACCGATGCGCTGCGGATCGCCAACGGCACGGCCTACAGCCTCGCCGCCGGCGTCTGGAGTCGCGACATCGGGCGGGTGCAGCGTTTCGCCAAGAAGGTCAAGGCCGGCACGGTCTGGATCAACACCTATGGCTATACGGATGTGCGGCTGCCCTGGGGCGGCGTGCGCGATTCCGGTTTCGGCCGCGAACACGGCTCCGCCGCGATCGAGAATTTCACCGAGCCGAAAGCGGTGTGGATG
>JBOHIT010000346.1:0-9741 GCA_050726155.1 Bradyrhizobium sp. | reverse complement strand
TGGAGGCCGAGAGCGTCGCGATGGCGTTCTGGCGCATCGCGATGCGGCCGGGCAAGCCGATGATGCATGGCCGGCTCGGCGCGATGCGGGTGATCGGCCTGCCCGGCAATCCGGTCTCGTCCTATGTCTGCGGTTTCCTGTTTCTGGTGCCGTTGATTCGCGCATTGTCCGGCCGAAAAACCATCCATCACGTGCGGGAGACCGCCCTGCTCGGCCGCGACCACGCCGCCAACGACCAGCGCGAAGACTATCTTCGCGCACGACTTGAGACGCGCGAAAACGGCGCGTTGATCGCAGTGCCGGTCAACCACCAGGATTCCTCGCTGCTTGGAAATCTCGCTGCGGCACGGGCACTTTTGATACGCCCGCCCTTTGCGCCGGCGATTCCGGCGGGCACGGCTTGCGAGTTCCTGCGCCTTCCGGAATGACCCGCGGCGACGGTGGGTCTGGACGAAGCCGGCGCGCGTTCACCTGAAATTAAGTGGTTGCGGAACATGTATCGAACATATAGTGTTCGTTCATGATTTGTTTCGATGGCTAGTGTCTACAAATGGGAGTCTGAGGCTCCTGAATTGAAACCGCAGCTCTCGCAACCGAACACTTCGAAACTGAAGACTTCGAAATTGAAGACTTGAATTGAACGACCACGAATTACGACGCGCCAACCGGGGGATTGCTCGAGATGCTTACGCGCAAACAGTATGAACTTCTGCGTTTCATCAACGAACGGCTGAAAGAGGCCGGTGTGCCGCCCTCCTTCGACGAGATGAAGGATGCGCTCGACCTGCGCTCCAAGTCCGGCATCCATCGCCTGATCACCGCGCTGGAAGAGCGCGGGTTCATCCGCCGCCTGCCCAACCGCGCCCGCGCCATCGAAGTCATCAAGCTGCCCGAACTTGCGGGCGGCGGTAATGGCAACGCCCGCCGCGGCTTCACCCCGAGCGTGATCGAAGGCACGCTCGGCAAGGTCCGCGCCGCCAGCGCGCCCGCCGCTGACGATGGCGAGCGTCCGGTCGCCGTGCCCGTGATGGGCCGGATCGCCGCCGGTACGCCGATCGAGGCGTTGCAGACCCGCAGCCACACCATCAGCGTTCCGCCTGACATGCTCGGCTCCGGCGAGCACTACGCGCTCGAAGTGCGCGGCGATTCCATGGTGGACGCCGGCATCCTCGACGGCGACATGGCGCTGATCCAGCGCAACGACAGCGCCGACACCGGCGACATCGTGGTGGCGCTGATCGACGAGGAGGAAGCAACCCTGAAGCGGTTCCGCCGCCGCGGCGCCTCGATCGCGCTGGAGCCCGCCAACACCTCCTACGAAGTCCGCATCCTGCCGCCGAACCGGGTCCGGATTCAGGGCAAGCTGATCGGGCTGTACCGGAAGTACTGAGCGCGGTCCGCGCCGGAACACGGTTTACACGATCGCGAACAATCGCCCCGGCCCTCGGCCGGGGCTTTTTGTAATCCGGAGGTTGGAAGCCCAACCCTGCCGCACGCGTCCCACAATTGCCCAGAACGCAGCCAAGACTATGCTTGCTGGTTTGACGCGTTCTTCGACGCGCTGCCCCGGAGGGACGAGACGTGGTCAGCAATATGATCACCAAGATCACTTGGCAACGCGCTGGCCAGGTCACCGAACCCGGCCGCTACATGCTGCGGTTCGGCTGGCTCACCGTGACGGCGGCAGATCTCGCGATCTGGCGGCAATTTCCGGAGGCCGCCTTCACGCTGGTCGAACTCCCTGACATCGCGGATGACGGCCGCGAGCAATTCCACCTCGGTGCCTTCGATCTGCCGCTGCCGCAGAAGCCGGACGAGCATTGAAGCGAACGCCGGCCTGGCGCGCCGCCGTAGCGCGTTTGTGATCGGACACGCCGGCCTCGAGCCGCACAATTGCCCGGAACAGGAATAGACTTGTCCCATGTCCACTCTGATAGAGGCCAGCGCCTCGAGGGAGGCACGGGTCTCTATCTCCCAACAAGGGAGCGATCCGATGTGTGACTATAGTCTGCATGCCTTGGCAACGCGTCCTGCCGTCGTCGGAGAGACGCTGATATCGACCACCTTCCGCGGCACGTCGACCCGCGGCTTTGCCAGCGAGCGAGAGCCCGCGGTCGCGGTCTGCATGTTGCCCGGGACCGAATTGGCGTTCGCGCAGGACGTCAAATATGACAGCCGCTGGATCTGGACCCGGACCAGGACCGTTGGTTTTCGCGTCGGCAAGTTCAACGCGATCGATCCACACTTGAGGGAACGTCACCACGACGCGATCGAGTTTCCCGACGGCAGCCATGTGCTGGTGACGCAGCTTTGCCAGGGCCAGCGCGCTACCGTGCTGCAATTGCCGGTGGTACATCCGGTGCCGGAGCGCACGACAGCCAGGGCGAATGCGGCGACAACAACACCGCTTTCCGCCGACTGAATTCGCCACCGCCGGTCGCACGACTGCGCCGGGGAAATTGAACGCTATTCCTCGGTCTGCAGGTCCGCTTCGGACGGGGTCGCATCGACAGCACGCGGCGCCGTGCGACGTGGCGCCAGAATAGTTGTCTCCGTGTCTCCCTCGCCCGAGATCGCCGGCGACCAGGGACGGTCGATCCCCCTTGGCTTGACGGCATCGACGATGAACCCGCTGCCGCTTCGCCGCAGCGCCAGCGCGCCCTGCCGCCGCAGCCGCTCGGCATCGATCACGGAAGCGCCGCAGGCCGCCGGCGCCTGCCTTGCGGTCACCACCAGCGCTACGCGTTCGCAATCATCCGCCAGCGCTTCCGGCCGCAGTGCCAGCGCCACGAACGCGCCGCCGGGACCCTGCGCGACGCAGCCGCCTGCGTCGCAGGAGACGCCCTCAGTGAGCGAGGCGTCGGTGGCCTTGCGCGCGTCGGCATCCGCCGCCAGCCATTCCTTGACCAGAAAGCCATCGCGCGCCGCACGCATCAAATGCAGTTTGCCGTCCTGGCCACGGACCCCGACATTGCGGCCGTCGGCGGAGATCAGGATATCCGGCTGCGGCACCCGCGCCGCCCATAGCGCTGAAGCCAGCAGCAGCGCCACGCCGGCGTAACGTAACGGCGTCCGCAACAGGCCGAGCAATATGATCCCCACACTGGCCGCGATCAGCGGGCCGATGCCGAACGCCGGCACCCGCCCGACCGCGCCGGGTAACGCTGACACCCATTGCGTGACCACGATCATCCAGTCGATGCCGACGCCCATGATGGCCCAGAACACGCCGTCAAACCCGAACGGCATTGCGACCAGACCAAGCAGACCCGCCGGCATCACCAGCGCCGAGACCACCGGCATCGCCGCGAGGTTGGCGAGCACGCCATAGGGCGTCACGCGATGAAAATGAAACGCCGCATAGGGCGTGGTGGCAAGGCCCGCCACCAGCGAGGCCAGCAACAGCATGGTGATCTCGCGGCCGCCCCACAGCGCCACCTGTGCGGTCGCAGTGTGATCGGGGCTTGCGAGCAAACGCGGCATGCCGAGTTGCACCAGCGCCACCAGCCCGAGGGTCGCCGCAAACGACATTTGGAAACTCGGATGCACCAGCGCTTCCGGTGCGATGGTCAGCACGATCAGGGCGGCGACGGCGAGCGTGCGAAAGGTGATGGCGCGGCGGTCGACCATCACGGCGATCAAGACCACCGCCGTCATGAAGAACGAGCGTTGGGTTGCGACTTCGGCGCCCGAGTGCAGCAGATAAAACGCCGACGCCGCGAGCGCCGCCACGGCCGACCATTTCTTGATCGGAAACCCAACCGTGAGCATCGGGAACAACGCCAGCAGCGCCCGCACCGCAAAGAACACGACGCCGGCGACCACAGCCATGTGATAGCCGGAAATCGACAGCACATGGCCGAGGCCGGAGATGAACATCGCGTCGTTGACGGGCTCGGAGATCGCGTCGCGCCGGCCGGTCAACAGCGCGGTTGCGATCGCGCGCCGGTCGCCTTCCAGCGTGGTCCGGATTCGCGCGTCGATCGCATCGCGCAGGCCTTGCATGAACGCCGAATAGCGCAGCTTCAACCCACCGCTGTCGGGCGCTTGCGCGGTCTTGATCGCGCCCATCACGAAGCCGGAAGCGCCGATGCCGGAGAAGAACATGTCGCGGCCGAAATCGTAGCTGCCGGGCCGCAGCGGCGCCAGCGGCGGCAGCAGCCGCGCCTTCAGCTCGATGAAGCTGCCGACCTCGGGCGCGGTGCCCTTCTTGACCGACAGCCGCACCCGTTCGAGTTTGGTCGTGCCGCGCGCGCTCTCCATCGTGACGACACGCAGAACAAAACGGTCGGTGCGCTCGCGGATGTCGCGGGTCTCGACAAAGCCGGTCAGCGCCACCGAGAACATCGGCCGCGCCAGCACACCATGCGCGATCCGCGCCGTCTTCCAGGTCGCGACCGCAAAGCCGGCGGCGACGGCGGCGAACATGACAACGACGGGAAAGACCTTGTGCCGCCGCAACAAGAACGCCGCCACGCACAGCGCGATGGCAGTGATCGCAGCCACCGACAGCACCGGCTCGTGATCGGCCGCAAAATAGAACGCGATGCCGGTGCCGAACGCGACCGGCACCCACGGCAGCAGCCGCCCGGCGCCGGCTTCCGCGCGCGCCCATTGGCGAAGGGTCTCGATCAACGGCGGCCAGACGCCGAGGCGCGACGGCACGAAACCGCCGGCCGGCGCCGCCCCCTGCGGTGGCCAGGTCCCGGCATAACCACGTCTGCCGCCCGGCGTCCTGCCCTGCTCCGACACGATGCTACCTACGCGTTTGGCACCGGCCACAGGCTACCGGACGCAGACCCGCCGCGGCTAGCGGAACGGAAGCGGAATATCGGGGAAAGCGGACGCCTGTTGCTAGATCAACGGCGCCTTCGACGAGACGTGGTGGCTGACGATCCTCCAGTCGCCGTCTTCGCGGGCGATCACCCAGGTGATCTTGACCGAGAGTTTTACCGCACCCTCGTCGGCGTCGAACGACGCCGTGCCCGCCATACTGATCAGATCCGGGCTGACCTGCTCGGCCACGACATCGCTGAATTGCACGGTGGAAGTCCGCCACCGCGGCAAACCCTTGAAGTAAGCTGTGACACCGTCTCGCCCACGATACAGCTTCGGGTTCGAGCCGAAGAACAGCGCGTGCCTTGAATAAAGCGACGCGAGCGCGTCGGCGTCCAGCCTGCTGAACGCCGCGGCCCATTTCGACTGGATACCGGACACGATCTCGTCGGCAGCACCTGGCATCGGAAATTCCAATCGTAGTGAAAGCCACCTCAGCCCTTGGCGACTTCCTTGGCAAAGGTGTCGCGCAGGCCGATGGTGCGGTTGAACACGAGCTTGTCCGGCGTCGAATCCCCGTCGCGCACGAAATAGCCCTGGCGTTCGAACTGCATCACCTCGTTCGAATTGCTTTCGGCCACGCTGACCTCGACGCGCGCATCCGACAGCACTTCCAGCGACTGCGGGTTGATGTCGGCGGCGAAATTGCCGGCGTCGGGGCTCGGTTTTGCAAATAGCTGGTTGTAGACGCGGATTTCGGCGGGCCGCGACTGTGCCGCCGAGAGCCAGTGCATGGTGGCCTTGACCTTGCGGCCGTCGGGCGCATTGCCGCCCTTGGTCGCGGGGTCGTAGGTACAGCGCAGCTCGACCACCTCGCCGGCGGCGTTCTTGATCGCTTCCCGGCACTTGATGAAATAGGCGTAGCGCAGCCGCACCTCATTGCCCGGCGAAAGCCGGAAGAACTTCTTCGGCGGGTTCTCCATGAAATCGTCCTGCTCGATATAGAGCTCGCGGCCGAACGCGATGCGGCGGGTGCCGGAATCGGGATTATCAGGGTGATTGACCGCCTCCAACTCCTCGACCTGGCCTTCCGGATAATTCTCGATCACCACCTTCAAGGGGCGCAGCACCGCCATGCGGCGTTCGGATGTCTTGTTGAGGAGTTCGCGGATGCAGAATTCCAGCATGCCGACATCGACGACGCTGTTGGCTTTGGCAACCCCGATGCGCTTGACGAATTCGCGCACCGCCGCCGGCGGCACGCCGCGCCGCTTCAGGCCTGCGATCGTCGGCATCCGCGGATCGTCCCAGCCGGCGACATGGCCGTCGCGCACGAGCTGAGTCAGCACCCGCTTCGACAGCAGCGTGTAGGTGATGTTGAGCCGGGCCATTTCATACTGACGCGGCTTCGACGGCACCGGCAGCTTGTCGAGCAGCCATTCATAGAGCGGCCGGTGATCCTCGAATTCCAGCGTGCAGATCGAATGGGTGATGCCTTCGATGGCGTCCGACTGGCCATGGGCGTAGTCGTAGCTCGGATAGATCGACCATGTATCGCCGGTGCGCGGATGGTGGGCGTGCAGGATCCGGTACAGCACGGGATCGCGCATATTGATGTTGCCGGAGGCCATGTCGATTTTGGCGCGCAGCACGCGGGTGCCGTTCGGGAATTCGCCGGCCTTCATGCGGCGAAACAGATCGAGGTTTTCGTCGACCGCGCGGTCGCGGAACGGGCTGTTCTTGCCGGGTTCCGTCAGCGTGCCACGGCTGACGCGGATTGCTTCCTGCGACTGGTCGTCGACATACGCGTGGCCGGCCTTGATCAGGCCCTCCGCCCAGCCGTAGAGCCGTTCGAAATAGTCCGAGGCGTAATAGAGGTCGGTTCCCCAGTCGAAGCCGAGCCAATGCACGTCGGCCTGGATGGAATCGATGTACTCCTGCTCTTCCTTGGTCGGATTGGTGTCGTCGAAGCGCAGATGGCATTTCCCGCCAAACTCCTGCGCGATGCCGAAATTTAGGGCAATCGACTTGGCGTGGCCGATATGCAGGTAGCCATTCGGCTCCGGCGGAAATCGGGTCACGATCCGGCTGTGCTTTTTGGAGTCGAGGTCGGCCTGGACGATGTCGCGGATGAAATCGCGCCCTGCCTCTGCCGCTGCCGGTTCTGTGGTGGTCATTGACTGTTCCCGCTCGGATAAGCGGCCCTTCTGCCAAATTCGGCCCGGCCCGCCAAGCCTGCTTTGCCCAAGGCGCGCCTTAAAGGCGAGACTTTAGTTATGCACGGACCTGCTATACACCACGGCCGTTCAAGCATAGGCCCTGCCCCCATCATGACCGATTCCGTCGTCACCCGCTTTGCCCCTTCGCCGACCGGCTTCCTCCACATCGGAGGCGCCCGCACCGCGCTGTTCAACTGGCTTTACGCCAGGAAGCATGGCGGCAAGATGCTGCTGCGGATCGAGGACACCGATCGCGAGCGGTCGACCGAGCCTGCGATTGCCGCGATCCTCGACGGCCTGCGCTGGCTGGAGCTCGATTGGGACGGCGACGTCATCTACCAGTTCAGCCGCGCCGCCCGCCATCGTGAGGTCGCCGAATCCCTGCTCGCCAGCGGCCGGGCCTACCACTGCTACGCCACTCCGGAGGAACTGACGGCGATGCGCGAGAGCGCGCGCGCCGAGGGCCGCACCCGCCTCTATAACGGCCTGTGGCGCGACCGCGATCCCTCCGAGGCGCCTGATGGCATGAAGCCCACCATTCGCCTCAAGGCCCCGCTGACCGGCGAGACCGTGATCGAGGATCAGGTCCAGGGCCGCGTAGTCTGGCAGAACGAGAACCTCGACGATCTCGTGCTGTTGCGCGGCGACGGCAACCCGACCTACATGCTGGCCGTGGTGGTCGACGATCACGACATGGGCGTCACCCATGTGATCCGCGGCGACGATCACTTGATCAACGCCGCGCGCCAGAAGCAGATCTACGACGCGCTGGAGTGGAACATCCCGAACATGTCCCATATCCCGCTGATCCATGGCGCTGACGGCGCCAAGCTGTCGAAGCGCCACGGCGCGCTCGGGGTCGAAGCCTACCGCGCCATGGGCTATCTGCCGGCAGCGCTGCGCAATTACCTGGTCCGGCTCGGCTGGGGCCATGGCGACCAGGAGATCTTCTCGACCCAGGAGATGATCGACGCTTTCGATCTGCCCGCCATCGGGCGTTCGGCGGCGCGCTTCGATTTCGCCAAGCTGGAAAACCTCAACGGCCACTACATCCGCCAGGCTGACGATCAAGCGCTCGTGACCATGTTCGAGCAGCTGCTGGATTACGTCCCCGACGGCGCCGATTTGAAGGCCAAGCTCAACGACACCACGCGCGCGCAATTGCTGCGGGCGATGCCGAGCCTGAAGGAGCGCGCCAAGACGCTGCTCGAGCTGATCTCGGGATCCTACTTCATCTTTGCCGACCGGCCGCTCGAGATGGAGCCGAAGGCGTCGGCGCTGCTGACGCCGGAAACCCGCCAGCTGATCGGCAAGCTCCGCACCGCGCTGGAGGCCGTCACCGACTGGCGTTCGGAGACCACCGAAGCCGCCATGCGGAATTTCGCGGAACAGAATAATCTGAAGCTGGGTGCGGTCGCCCAGCCACTCCGGGTGGCGCTGACCGGGCGCACGACCTCGCCGGGCATCTTCGACGTGCTGGCGGTGCTGGGACGGGAGCAATGCCTCGCCCGCCTTGGCGATCAGGCCGCCGGATGAGCCCTCCTATGTGCTAGCGGCGTCCATCTTGCAGTGCACATTGCAATAAGCTACCCATTTGACGCCGCCTTCTAGACAATCCGGCCTGCCTTGTTTTCTGCCTGTAGAACGGCATCAGGTCAGCCCGGTTTTCGCAACGATTTCATCGGGGACTTCACGATGGACGCAAAATCCAGCAACAAATCAGCGACACTCACGGTAGGTAACAAGACCTACGATTTTCCGATCCTGAGCGGCACGGTGGGGCCGGATGTCATCGACATCGCCAAGCTCTACGGTCAGGCCGGGATGTTCACCTACGACCCCGGTTTCACCTCCACCGGCTCTTGCCAGTCGAAGATCACCTATATCGACGGCGACGCCGGCATCCTGGAATACCGCGGCTATCCGATCGAGCAGCTCGCTGAAAAGGGCGATTTTCTGGAAACCTGCTACCTGCTGCTGTACGGGGAGCTCCCCACCAAGGCGCAGAAAGAAGACTTCGACAGCCGCGTGATCCACCACACCATGGTTCACGAGCAGATGGCCCGCTTCTTCCAGGGCTTCCGCCGCGACGCCCATCCGATGGCCATCATGGTCGCGGCCGTCGGCGCGCTCGCAGCGTTCTATCACGATAGCACCGACATCAACGATCCGAAGCAGCGCATGATTGCTTCCATGCGCATGATCGCCAAGGTTCCGACGCTGGCCGCGATGGCCTTCAAATACACCGTCGGCCAGCCCTTCATCTATCCGAAGAACTCGCTCACCTTTGCCGAGAACTTCCTCAACATGTGCTTTGCCGTGCCGTGCGAGGACTACAAGATCAACCCGGTGCTCGCCGACGCGCTCGACAAGATCTTCATCCTGCACGCCGACCACGAGCAGAACGCCTCGACCTCGACGGTGCGTATCGCCGGCTCCTCCGGCGCCAACCCGTTCGCCTGTATCGCCGCCGGTATCGCCTGCCTGTGGGGACCGGCGCACGGCGGCGCCAACGAAGCCGCGCTGGCGATGCTGGCCGACATCGGTTCGGTCGACAAGATCCCGGAATTCATCGCCAAGGTGAAGGACAAGAACAGCAACGTCCGCCTGATGGGCTTCGGCCACCGCGTCTACAAGAACTACGATCCGCGCGCCAAGATCATGCAGAAGATGTGTCACGCGGTGCTGGCCGAGACCGGCCATGGCGACGACCCGATGCTGAAGGTCGCACTGGAGCTGGAAAAGA
>JBOHIT010000345.1:0-3785 GCA_050726155.1 Bradyrhizobium sp. | reverse complement strand
CTTCTCCCAGGCGGTGTTCGAGCACGCCAAGAAAGAGGGCGCGGTCGCGGTGGCGATTTCGGCCAAGATCGAATCCGAGATCGCAACCCTGTCACGCGAGGAGCGCGCCGAGTTCCTCGATACGCTCGGTCTGGAAGAGGCCGGCCTCGACCGCCTGATCCGCGCCGGCTACCAGTTGCTGGACCTCATCACCTACTTCACCGTCGGGCCGAAAGAAGCCCGCGCCTGGACCATCAACCGCGGCACCAAGGGCCCGGCGGCGGCCGGCGTGATCCACACCGATTTCGAAAAGGGCTTTATCCGCGCCGAGACCATCGCCTATGCCGACTATGTCGCGCTGGGTGGCGAAGCCGGCGCGCGCGACGCCGGCAAGCTGCGGCTGGAAGGCAAGGAATACGTCGTCGCAGACGGCGACGTCATGCATTTCAGGTTCAACACTTAACGCATCTGGTCCTGGTCGCGGATCGCGCCGAGGTGCTCGTTGATGCGGAACACGATCAGGATGAATTCCGCGGCAATGCGCGTAAAGACCACGCCGACCACAACGCTCGCGATCGAGGACAGCAGCACGATGAATCCGCCGAACGGGCTGATCGCCATCGCGCCGAGACCGGAGAAAATGCCGGATATGCCGAACAGCACGATCAATCCGATCACCAGCCAGTAGAAGGTCTTGATGATCGTGGGCGTGATGAAGCGGTCCCACTGAAACAGATCCTGAAAATCGAACATCGGTGGTTCTCCCGGCAAGTCGAATGTGATTCGCGTCCAACCCGGCTCCTGAGAGCACAGGGCCTAGCTCCGAATGAGGTTCCGAGCAAGCCGGAGGCGAGCACCGGTCGCAGCGGTGTTCGCCCGTCGGGAACGAGCCATGCGGGTGGGCGGGTTGAGATTGCTGCAAATAACGGCCACAATCAGGCTCCCTCACCGCAAATCCCCCGGTCATGACAACGCTCACCTTCGAAGATTTCAAGCTTGGCCATTTCGGCACGTTCGGACCGCGCCATGTCACGCGCGAGGAGATCCTGGCTTACGCCGCGGAGTACGATCCGCAGCCGATGCATCTGGACGAAGCGGCCGCGGCCAAGTCGATGCTGAAGGGCCTCTCCGGGTCGGGCTGGCACCTGTGCTCGATCATGATGCGGATGATGTTCGACGGCTTCATCGGCCGCACGGCGTCGATGGGCTCGCCGGGTGTCAACGAGATGCGCTGGGTCGCGCCGCTGCGGCCGGGCGACGATCTGATGCTCGATATCGAAATCGCGGAGGCGCGGGTCTCGCGCAGCCGCCCCGACACCGGCATCGTGACGTTCAAGGGCACGGTGAAGAACGCCGCCGGCATAACGCTGGGCGAAATGGTCTCGCCGATCATCGTGCGCCGCAGCCCCGACGCCGCGGCGGAATAGGATTCGTCGATGCGCTTCTTTGAGGACATTGAAATCGGTTCGCGGCGCGAGTTGGGATCGTTCACGTTCACCGCCGAACTGATCAAGCAATTCGCCGCGCAGTTCGATCCGCAGGCGTTTCACCTCGATGAGGAGGCGGGCCGCAATTCGCTGTTCGGCGGATTGGCGGCGTCGGGATGGCATATCGGCTCGGTCTGCATGAAGCTATTGGTCGCTGACGGCCAGCGCCTGACGCGGGAGGCCGTCGCGCGCGGCGAGGAAGTTGCGATCTGGGGACCGTCGCCGGGCTTTCGCGAGCTACGCTGGATCAAGCCGGTATTGGCCGGCGACACCATCAGTTTTTCGAGTGCCGTTGAAACCAAGCGCACGTCGGACAAGCGTCCGGAATGGGGCATCCTGCAGGCCCGCAACATCGGCATCAACCAGCGCGGCGAACTGGTCTACTCGTTTCTGGCGACCGCCTTCGTGCCGCGGCGCAACGCGGGTTCCTGAGCCGGCCAGGTCGGCATGGTTAGCGATTTGCTGCTTCGTCGCGCCGCAATTTACCATTCTGCGAAGCAATTTTTTTGCTAACGCATTTTGAACTTTCTGCCTGCCATATGAGACCTAGGGAAAGTACCGAGGGATCGACCATGGCAGATCGCAGCCACCTGAAACTTGTCGGCTTTATTTTCGCCACCGTCACGCTGTGCGTGATGCTGACGACCGCCATGGTGGTGAAGGGCTACGCCGACGGCGGCTACACGCTCGAGGCCGCGTCGTCGGTCCAATAAGGTCAGGATTTGCTAACCATAGCGCCGGATCGTACCGGCACCTGGAGCCGCGCATTAGCTGCTGCAGACTCAGCTGCTCCAGATCAGTGTCATCAGCACGACCGCAACCGCCAGCAGTCCGACGAACCGGACCATGAGGGTGCCCATGCCATGAGCTGAATGCTGCAGCGGATGTGTGTTGTTCGGCTGACCGTTTTGCATCTCGTATCCCTGGAAGTTTGCCTACCGTTGGGCATCCGTCCCTTGATCCCGACACGCAGCTTATAAAGTTCAGAACCGTCATTTACCAAACGAAACCGCCGCCTTCCGATCAAGAAGACGGCGGGTGTAGGATTTTTGCAACGGTCGTGAATCAGCTGTTGCGGAGGCCGTCGGCGGCGCGCTTCCACTGTGTGACGTTGTCGGCGATCATGCGCGTCGATTTCATCGCGGCCTGGCTGAGCTGCGCATAACCGGAGATTTCGCGCTGAACGCGCTGGCCTTCGGCATGCAGGAGATCGCGCAGGCTCTCGAGTTCCGAAATCAGCTTCTCGATTTCGGCGAGCGAGGTTCCGGCGACGCGCTGGATCAGCGAGTTGACGTTGTTGACGGTGGCTTCGGCGCTGGCATCGAGCGGCGCCGTTTCCGGGCTCGCGACCGACGGACGGCGCAGATAGGCGATGTCGTTGCGGACGAAGTCGCGAATCCCCGCTTCGACTTCCGAGACCGCAGCGAGATTGCTGTCGACTTCCGCAGTTGAATCAATTTCTTCCGATCGAATGGTAGCGTTCATCGGCTATTCCTCTGTTTCGCGATAAGCGAGCGCGGACGTCCCCCGCACGACGAAGTGAACGGCGCCATCTGGACTGCCGATTTTGACCGCATCTGGGCCAATATACGGCAATGCTGGATCATTCTGCGCCGCGTGGTGAAGCGGGCCTTACCAGCTGCGCTTGAAGCCCGCGCTGAAGTTCTTGTTGGCGGCGCCCGAGGCGGTCTCGCCGATCGAGCCCGAGATGGTGACGCCGTCGAACAGCTTCTGCTCGGCGCCGACCTTGCGCAGCCATTTGTCGTCCGCGGTCGACAACGTCTGGCCGGCCATGAAGCTGGTGCCGGTGTCGGCGATGCTCAACCTTGCCGATTGGTCGGTTTCGTAGCTTCGGGCCGGGTGGCTGATGATGCCGGGCACCGGGACGATGCCCTGCTGGATCAGATTGTAGCCGTTCTGCAGCGTCAGCGAATATTGCTCGTTGAGCGGCAGCGATTTGCTCAGGGACGTTGCGAGCTTGCTCTGGTCGGCGCCGGGATCGACGCGGGCTTCGACCGACGTCTTGTCCCAGATCGAACCGACGCCGGGTGCCGTGATCGCGGCCCAGGCGGTGCCGGAGGATTGCGGGACGCTGCCGCCATTGGCGAGCTTTTCCGACAACAACTCCTGCGCTGTCAGCGTACCCTGCCGGGCCACCGTCATGTCGGCGCCGATCCGCGTATCCCAAAACGGGGTCAGCGATTGCTTCACCGAGACGGCGGAGCTGCCGTTCGCCCGTTGGTTCGCCGACCAAGCCATGTCGGCGCCGGTGGCGGCTTTCGATGCGGCGCGGCTCTTCGTGGCAGGGGCGTTCAGAGG
>JBOHIT010000344.1:0-3021 GCA_050726155.1 Bradyrhizobium sp. | reverse complement strand
ACCGAGGGGGCCGTCAGCAGCAGGTCCTGACCCGGCTGCAGCCGCAAGCCGACCTTGATGGCGACTTCGGCGAGGCGGTCGAGTTTCACGGGGTCGATCGGGGCGGAAAGGTTGCGTTGATGTGCGGTCATGATGCTCTTCGGTATCGGCTGTTGGACGTTAGGACAGCAATACCACAGGAATACCCCGGCAACAGCGGGTTCCGCATCACCTAATCGTAGGGCAGCGGCCGCTCTCTTTGCCTTGGCGCCGTGACGCATCCAGCCGAGTCAGACACCGCCGACGTGATCACAGGGCTCGATTGCGCGCGCCCGAGCATGGCCGCGCCAGCGAGATGCAGGACGAAGATCAGGATGGCGATGATAGTGAGCGGGGTGAGGTTGGCCGGTGCGTCAGGCATGGCCGGTTCGAGTACTCGGGCGGATGGTCGTCTGATCTGCGTTGGCATTCTGGTTGCTTTCTTTTTTGATGTCGAAATCGAGAAACGGGTTCGGCAAACGAACCTCGCTGTCGTCGGCGAGCAAATGGCGATAGCTGCGAATCAGGTTGCGCGCCTGACGGCGGCGCGAAAAATGAAGTGCGATGATCAGGCGTTTGAGGCGGCTCTTACGCCTCACGGGTTGGCCAAATGCTTCCGGCACGGGCGAGACATTCTGCAACTCGATTGGACCTACGTGCTTCATGAAGCGACTCCATGGTTGACGCAGGCAAACTGTCAGCGATCGCGCGCAACGCCTGTGAGTTGTTTCACAGACGTCGCTTTGCGTTCGTACAAATCGGTGTGAGGGAGCTTCGCTAAATCTTGCGAAGTGCTTTAGAGCATCTGAACGCGCAGCGGCTAGCGCTTCGACGATGCCAGTACGCGGTCCACCATGTCAGGCGCGAGGCCGAGATAGTTTTTCGGTGACGTGAGGCGATCGATGGTCGCGCGATCGATGCGCGATGCGACACGCGCATCCGCGGACAGCGCATCCGCCAGCGTCACACCCTTCTCATTGGCGACACGGCAGGCGTCATAGACGACGTCATGCGCTTCCTGTCGGCCGATCTCGGGCGCGAGGCCCATCATCACGGCCTCGGCGACGATCAACCCGCGGCTGATGTCGAGATTTTCCGACATCTTCTTTTCGTCAACGATCAAACCACCCAGCGCGAATTTGGCTTGATGCAACGCGCCGGCAGTCAACACAAAGCTTTCCGGGATCGCCATCCATTCGGCGTGCCACGGCCCGGTGGCGCGCTCGAAATCCTGCACCATCGCATCCAGCATCAGGCCCGCGTGCTGGCGCACGCCCTTGCACGCCGCCAGCATCAGCTCCGACGAAATCGGATTGCGCTTCTGCGGCATGGTCGACGACGCGCCGCGGCCTTTCACAAAGGGTTCGTAGAGTTCGCCGAATTCGGTCGACGCCATGATCATGACGTCCAGCGCGATCTTGCCGAGCGAGCCGGTGACGAGACCGAAAAAATTGATCACTTCCGCCAGACCGTCGCGCGCGACATGCCAGGTGGATACGGGGACGCCGAGGCCAAGTTCCTCGCACAGCGCTTGCTGCACCTTGAATCCCTTGTCGCCCAGCGAGGCGAGCGTGCCGGCAGCACCCGCGAACTGGCCGACCAGGACACGCGGCTTCAACTGTGCGAGCCGTTCGGCGTGACGGTCGAACATCGCCAGATAAATCGCGGTCTTGTAGCCGAACGTCACCGGCAGCGCCTGCTGCAGATGGGTGCGGCCTGCCATCGGCGTATCGCGGTAGCGCTTCGAGAGATCGGCGAGGATGCCGCGCAATGCGGCGATATCCGCCTCGATGATCTCAAGCCCGGCGCGGACCTGCAGCACCACGGCGGTGTCCATGATGTCCTGCGTGGTGGCGCCCCAATGCACATAGCGGCCGGCCTCGCCGCACTGCTTCACCATCTGGTGCACCAGCGGCAGGATCGGATAACCGACAATATCGGTCTCGCTGCGCAGCAGGTCGAAATCGAAGGCCGAGACATCGGTCCGCTTCGCGATCTCCTCCGCGGCCTCGGCCGGGATCACGCCGCAGCGCGCCTCGGCCCAGGCCAGCGCGACCTCGACTTCGGCGTAGCGCGAGATCAGGCTGAAATCCGAAAACACCTCGCGCATCGCAGGCGTGCCGAAGGCGTCGCGGAACAGGATGGAGTCGAGGACTGTGGTCGAGGTCGGAAAGGCGGGCATGTCGTTTCCTGAGGGCAGTCACGGGTCGCCGATATAATGTCATGCCACAATCGGTTCGGGTTGGGAAAGCCGACTGCACGCCTTTCGGAAATGTGACTGGATTTATCGGGGTGCGGCTGGGACAAGGACGCATGCAACACAGTCCTGATCGGTTTGCCAGCCGAATGTTCGGTATCCGCCCGTCCCGGCAGGCGGATGGGGATCGCGTGGTGACGATCTGGCGCGACGCCGTCGATGCGACGCACCACTTCCTCACACCCGAAGATCGCCGCGCCATCGACCTGCAGGTGCAGCAGTTTCTGCCCCAGAGCGATCTATGGCTCGTAGTCGATCAAGCCGATCGGGCGATCGGATTCATGGGGCTTGAGGGTGCGCATATGGAAGCGCTGTTTATCGACCCGGCGTTTCACGGGACAGGCGTTGGAAGGAGTATGGTCGCACACGCGCTCGGGCTTCATCCGGCGATCACGACCGATGTCAACGAGCAGAACGAACGGGCGATCGGATTCTATGAACGGCTGGGCTTTATCCGCACCGGACGCTCGCCGATCGACGATCAGGGTAGAGCCTATCCACTGATCCACATGCGGCTGGATCCGAAACGCTGAGACGTCCTGAGCGGGCCGGCTTTTACCCGCCGATCACCATTTCTCGTGCGAGGTTCGAACATCCAGCTCGAACGACCAGGCCCGCGGCGGCTGCTGGTGCAGGAACACGAAGCCGTCGACGATGCCCTCGATGCTGATCAGACGCTCCTCGCGGCTCGCCGCCTCCGGGAAACGGGTCTTGATCTTTTCGCCGCCGATCGCGCCGTCGACGAC
>JBOHIT010000343.1:0-10087 GCA_050726155.1 Bradyrhizobium sp. | reverse complement strand
CGCAGGGAATGCCGGATGCGCGCTGCACCCGCGATCTCGTGAGCAATGTGCACAGAGAAGTGCGCCCACGAGCATACAGGGCAGCGGAGAACATCCGACATTCCCTGCGCAATGGCTTTACGGCTTATAGCGGGCTCTCCCCGGAGAACGGCTCTTTTGCCTCCGTTGCGCCCCAAGAAGCTGTTGCCTCCAGGTGCATTGACGCCAGCACCGCGACGTCAGGACCACACGCCTTTGCCGTACGCTCGGTGCCGTTCGTTATCGGCACTCTGCGTCCACCGCATCCCACCGCACGGTCGTGGCGATCATGATCCGCCCCTCTTGTCGGGTGAGACGGACAATATCTGCCACTGATTGCCTTTCGGATAAAGCGAAATATTTTTGATCTCTCGGCTTGACACGATTTCCGTAAAACAGAATTGATTTGCCCGTCGTGTTGATTTGTCGCATCTACTGCCACCACATCGTCATTGCGAGCCACCGGGTCGCGCGGATGCGCGCCCGATGACAGGCTCCGCGAAGCAATCCATGGCGCAGCAAGTGGAAGCATGGATTGCTTCGCTGCGCTCTCATGCACAAACGCTGCGCGTTTGTTGCAGACAATGACGGCGTACTGTGCCTACTTCTTCGCCGTCTTCCGCTTCGTCGCCGTTTTCCTGGCTGCCTTCCTCGGCACCTTCTTGCCCTTGGCGCGCGCCTCGGAAAGCCCGATCGCGATGGCCTGTTTGCGGCTCTTCACCGTCCTGCCGGAACGGCCGCTCTTCAGGGTGCCGGCCTTGCGCTTCTTCATTGCGCGCTCGACGTCGGCGGAAGCTTTCTTGGAGTATTTCGCCATAGTGTTTCTCCCGGATTTCGCTGAAAATTAATCCTCACGATTTCCGAAAGTTCCACAATTTGGGCATCGCTGCTTCCGCGCACTCGACGTCATCCCTGCGTGAGCGCAATTGCGCTCATCGCTGGGGGTGCGCTCGGCGGCGCAATTGCGCCGCTGGCTTGCGCGCCTCGAAGGATGGCCGCTTCACCGGTGCCAGTCACCCTTCGAGGCTCGCTATGCTCGCACCTCAGGGTGACGTCAGCGGCTAATCTGCGCTCAGGCCAGGGCGGCATAGAGCTCGGCGGGATCTTTCGCCGCCCGCAAACGCGCGAGCGTCTCCGGCGACCGCAACGTCCGTGCCACCAGCGCCAGCGCAGCAAGGGCTTCGTTCTCTGCCGCCGCTGGTAACAGCAGGACGAACACGACATCCACCGCCTGGCCGTCGATGGCGTCGAAATCAACCGGCGGTTTGAGCTTCACCAGCAGCCCGAACGGCCGTTGCAAACCCGGCAGGCGGGCATGGGGGATGGCGACGCCGCGGCCGATCCCGGTCGATCCCAGGTCTTCGCGCTTGAGCAGATGGGACGCAATCCGGTCGACCGGTATGCCGAGACCCGCCGCGGCCCTCGCCGCGAATTCCTCGAGCAGTGATCGCTTGTTCGAGGTCCGAACGTCGATCATGATTTCGGCTGGCGATATGAGGTCGGCAATATTCATCTTAACTCCACGCGGCGGTCGCGCATCAATCCGGCGCGCGCAGCCGGTAGCCGATCCCGGTCTCGGTCAGCACGAATTGCGGACGCTCCGGATCGGCCTCGATCTTCTGCCGGAGCTGGCGCACATAGACCCGCAGATACTGCGCGTCGGTCAATTCGTCCCACAGCTCCTTCAACAGGAAGCGATGCGTCAATACCTTGCCGGCATGCTGCACCAGCACGCGCAGCAGCTCATACTCTTTCGGCGACAGTTTCACGTCGCGCTCACCGACTTTGACGATGCGGCGTACGAGGTCCACCGAAAGGTCACCGGCGCGAAACACCGGGCGTTCGCCCTGCACCTGCAATTGATGCCGCAGTGCGGCGCGCATCCGCGCCAGCAATTCATCCATCCCGAACGGCTTGGTCAGATAGTCGTCGGCGCCGAGATCGAGCGCCTGCACCTTGCCGGCCTCGTCGCCGCGGCTCGACAGCACCACGATCGGGACGCTCTCGTTGCGGCCGCGGATCATGCGCAGCAATTCGTGGCCCTGGATATCGGGCAGACCCAGATCGAGAATGATCAGCGCCGGTCCCTCGGCCAGTTTTTCCAGCGCGATCTTGCCGTTGGAGGCTTCGAGTATGTCATAGCCTTGTGTGCTCAGGCCCATCCGCAGCAATTTTCGGATCGGCGGCTCATCATCGATGACCAGGACCTTGATGGGCGCGGCATTCATGCGGCGGTATCCAATGCGTTGGACGCCGCCGGAACCGGCAGGCGAATGGTCAACACCGCGCCGCTACGGTCGGCGCGGTTGGCCGCCGAAATCGTACCATGCATGGCCTCGACGAAGCCGCGGGAAATCGCAAGGCCAAGGCCGGTGCCGGGGCGAACGTGGTCACCCTTGTTGACGCGATAAAATTTGTCGAACACGCTATCGAGCTCCGCCGGTGGAATGCCGTTGCCCTCGTCCATGATTTGCAACGAGACCTGATTGTGATCCCGCGCACCCCGGATCGCGATCGTGGTGCCGGCGGGGGCATATTTCGCGGCGTTGTCGAGCAGATTGAACAGCACCTGTTCGAACAAGACGGCGTCGAGTTGCAGCATCGGCAGGTCGGCGGCCAACTGCAGCGACACCGTGTGATCGCCGAGAATCTTGCCGGCGCGACGCAGCGCGCTGCCGACGATTTCGCTGACGTCGTGGGGCGCGCTGTTAGGCACGACGGCGCCGGATTCAAGCTTGGTCATGTCGAGCAAATTGGCGATGAAGCGATTGAGCCGCTCGGATTCGTCGATCACGGTCGCGAGCAGGTCCCGCTTCTGCAGATCCGTCAGGCCGCTGTCGAGATCGCGCATGGTGCTGGCGGCGCCCAGCACCGAAGCCAGCGGTGTTTTCAAATCGTGGGAGATCGAGGTCAGCAGCGCCGAGCGCAGGCGATCCGATTCCACCGTGCGTTTGACACGGTCCATATCCTCCACCAGCAACACCCGCTCGATCGCCAGCGCGCCCTGGTCCATCAGGGCGTCAAGCAGGCGGCGCTGATCCGGGGTGAGCAGCGGCCCGGACTTGTCGTCGTCGATGCCGATGACGCCGATCGGGCCGCGCCCGGTCCGCATCGGCAGGAACAGCCGCTTGGCGCCCGGCAGCGTGTCCGAACCGCGTCCCGCCGGCCGGTCGTTGCCCCAGGCCCAGTTCGCGGCGGCGAGATCGGCCTTGTCCAGCTGGTCCTCGGGCGGATAACCGGCCTTGACCGTGATGATGCCGTCCTCCGGCAGCAGCAGCACCACCCGCACCTTCAACATCAGCGCGGTCTGGAAGGCGGTCGCCCACAACACGTCGTCGAGGGTTGCGGTGCCCGCGAGCTTGCGGCTGAAGGCGTAGAGCAATTCCGTGGTGCGGACCCGGCCCATGGCGGTAACGGCCTGGGTGCGCACCCGCGCCGCCACGTTGGAAACCAGGATCGCGATCAGCATGAAGAAGAAGAAGGCGGCGACATTGGTCGGCTCGGTGATCGTGAAGGTGTAGACCGGCGGCAGGAAGAAGAAATTGTAGCACAGCGACGCCACCACGCTGGCAAACACCGACGGCAGCAGGCCGTAGCGAACCGCAGCCCCGACCACAGCGGTCAGGAATACGAGATCGACGTTTTCGACGCCCAGCCACGGATGCACGAGCAGACCGGCGCCAAGCGCAGCGGCAACGAACAGTAGCGATATGGCATAGGGCACCGGATCGAACGGCTCCTGCCGTTCGGCGGCCTGCACCGTCTTCCTGGGAACGGGCTCCGCCGCGAGTTCCTCGCCCGCGATGACGTTGACGGTGATATTGCCGGCGCGCCGTACCAGATCGAGCACGACCGAGCCGCGCGTCAGTTCAAACCACAGCGAACGCGTCGACTTGCCGATGGTGATCTGGGTCACGTTGTTGGCTTGGGCGAACTGGACCAAATCATCCGCAATGCGGCGGCCGACGCCGGGAATGGTGATGGCCTCGCCACCCAGCGACCCCGCCAGCCGCAGCGTATCGGCCAGCCGGTCGCGCTGCTCGTCGGTCAGTTGCAGGCTGCGCCGGGTCTCGATGCTGATAGCGGTCCACGGTGCATGCAGCCGGTCCGCCAGCCGTTTGGTGTAGCGCACCAGCCCCGCCGACCGCGGATCTTCGCTGATGCAGACGAGAATACGCTCGCCCGCCGCCCACGGTCCGGCGATCGCATTGGCCTGCATGTGGTTGAGCAGTTGCTCGTCGACGCGCTCGGCGGTCCGCCGCAACGCCAGTTCGCGCAGTGCGGTCAGGTTACCCGGCGAGAAATAATGCTCCAGCGCGCGCTCGGCCTGTTTGGGGACATAGACCTTGCCCTCCTTCAGCCGCTGGATCAGGTCGTCTGGCGTCAGGTCGATCAGCTCGATGGCGTCGGCGAGGTCGAACACCTTGTCCGGCACGGTCTCCCGCACCCTCACATGCGTGATCTGCGCGACCACGTCGTTGAGGCTTTCGATGTGCTGGATGTTGACGGCCGTATAGACGTCGATGCCGTGCGACAGCAGCTCCTCGACATCGAGATAGCGCTTCGGATGCCGGCTGCCGGGCGCGTTGGTATGGGCGAGTTCATCGACCAGCGCGATTGTTGGGCGGCGCGCAATCAGCGCATCGAGATCCAACTCCTCGAGCGTCTGGTCCCTGTATTCCAGCTTCCTGCGCGGAATGACTTCAAGGCCGTGCAGCAGCGCTTCGGTCTCCGCCCGGCCATGGGTCTCGACCACGCCGACCACGACATCGACGCCGGCCTTTCTTCTGGCACGGGCGCTCTGCAGCATCTCGTAGGTCTTGCCGACGCCGGGCGCGGCACCGACGAAAATCTTCAGCTTCCCGGCATGATCGCTCTCGCGCCGGGCGGCTTCCAGCAGCGCGTCCGGCGAGGGTCTTTTTTCGAGATCGTGGCGCTGATTGGCCATGCGGCAATATAGTCATCGCATCCGGTACAGCCTAGCTCCGGTTATTTCGAGGTGCCGGCATCCAGCGCCAGATTGAGCGCTAGGACATTAACCCTGGGCTCGCCGAGCAATCCAGCCATGCGGCCCTGGGTATGCTCGGTGACCAGTTGGCGGACACGGGCTTCGGCCTCACCCCGCGCCTTCGCCACCCGCGGCACCTGGAACAGGGCCGCCTCAGGCGAGATATCGGGATCCAACCCACTGCCGGACGAGGTGACGAGATCGACCGGCACGGAAGCGTTGGGGTTCTCGGCCTTCAATTTCGCGACGTCTTCCTTGACCCGGTCGTTCAGCGCCTTGCTGGTCGGCCCGAGGTTGGAGCCAGAGGAATTGGCGGCGTTGTAGGGCGCCGATACCGTCTTGGTCGAATCGGCCGGATCCGGCGCCGAGGTCGCCGAGGGGCGGCCGTGGAAATATTTGTCGTCCTTGAACTCCTGACCGATCAGGGCGGAGCCGACAACCTTGCCGTCCTTCTCGATCAGGCTGCCTTGCGCCTGTTTGGGAAAGATCACGCCGGCAATCGCGGTCATCGCAAGCGGATAGGCCAGTCCGGTGATAGCCGTCAGCAAGAGCAGCAGGATGATGGCGGGACGAATTTCTCTTAACATGATGTGTCTCCTGTTTCTTTCGTCATTGCGAGGAGCGAAGCGACGACTTGTCCGCCGTAGCTCAACGAGCGAAGGCGGAAGCAATCCATACTTTCTTTACGTGGTGAAATGGATTGCTTCGCTTCGCTCGCAATGACGTTGAGGGTTAGGCCAGGTGCAAGGCGGCGACCACGAGGTCGATGGCCTTGATGCCGATAAAGGGAATGATGATGCCGCCGAGTCCGTAGATCAGCAGGTTACGGCGCAGAAGCGCGCCGGCGCCGACGGCACGGTAGGCGACGCCTTTCAGCGCCAGCGGAATCAGCGCGATGATAACAAGCGCGTTGAAGATGATCGCCGACAGGATCGCGCTTTGCGGGCTCGCCAGATGCATGACGTTGAGCACCTCGAGCTGCGGATAGAACGCGAGGAACATCGCAGGGATGATGGCGAAATATTTCGCGACGTCGTTGGCGATCGAGAACGTGGTCAGCGCGCCGCGCGTCATCAGCAGTTGCTTTCCAATCTCGACCACCTCGATCAGTTTTGTCGGGTTGGAATCGAGGTCGACCATGTTGCCGGCTTCGCGCGCCGCCTGCGTTCCCGTGTTCATGGCGACGCCGACATCGGCCTGCGCCAATGCCGGCGCGTCGTTGGTGCCGTCGCCGCACATGGCGACCAGCTTGCCCTTGGCCTGTTCGTCGCGGATCAGCTTCAGCTTGTCCTCGGGCGTTGCCTGGGCCAGGAAATCATCGACACCGGCTTCGGCCGCGATCGCGGCTGCCGTCATCGGGTTGTCGCCGGTGATCATCACGGTGCGGATGCCCATGCGGCGCAGTTCGGCAAAGCGCTCGCGGATGCCACCCTTGACGATGTCCTTGAGGTGGATGACGCCGAGCAGGCGGCCGTCCCTGGCGACGGCAAGCGGGGTGCCGCCGTCCTTGGCAATCTCATCCGCAATGGCTTGCAGTTCGCGCGCCGCTTCGCTGGCGACGTTCGGCTGAATGGCACGGACCGCGTTGCCGCTGGACATGGTCTGCGCGGTGCCGCCGCCGATGTAGTTGAGGATCGCATCCACCGCGCCCTTGCGGACCGATGACGAGCCCGCATCGATACCGCTCATGCGGGTTTGCGCGGTGAAGGGAACGAACGTCGCGGCGAGCTCCTTCATGTCGCGGCTGCGGATGTTGTACTTTTCCTTGGCCAGCACGACGATCGAGCGGCCCTCGGGAGTCTCGTCGGCCAGCGAGGCCAGTTGCGCCGCATCCGCCAGTTCCTGCTCGGTGACGCCGCGCACAGGGCGGAACGCCGTCGCCTGGCGGTTGCCAAGCGTGATGGTACCGGTCTTGTCCAACAAGAGCGTATCGACGTCGCCGGCAGCTTCCACTGCGCGGCCGGACATCGCCAGCACGTTGAAGCGCACCAGCCGGTCCATGCCGGCGATGCCGATCGCCGACAACAGCGCGCCGATGGTGGTCGGGATCAGCGTCACGAACAGCGCCACCAGCACGACCACGGAAATCGAGCCGCCGGCATAGGCGGCATAGCTCGGGATCGTCACCGTCGCGAACACGAAGATGATGGTGAGGCCCGCGAGCAGGATATTGAGCGCGATCTCGTTCGGCGTCTTCTGCCGCTCGGCGCCTTCCACCAGTTTGATCATGCGGTCGATGAAGGTCGAGCCTTGCGCCGCAGTGATGCGGACCCGGATCCAGTCGGAGAGCACCTGGGTACCGCCGGTCACCGCCGAACGGTCGCCGCCGGATTCGCGGATCACGGGGGCGGATTCGCCTGTGATCGCGGCCTCGTTGACGGAGGCTACGCCTTCGATCACCTCACCATCGGACGGGATATTGTCGCCGGCCTCGACCAGCACGATATCGCCGACCTTGAGCGCGGTGCCGAGCACCAGCCGAAAGGTCTTGTCCGAACCGGTCAGCAGCTTGGCCTGGCTCTCGGTGCGGGTTTTCTTCAGCGACTCGGCCTGCGCCTTGCCGCGGCCTTCCGCGACGGCTTCGGCGAAATTGGCGAACAGCACCGTGAACCACAGCCACAGGATGATCTGGAACGTGAATCCGAGATTTGTCCCGCCGATGACGAGATCGCGGACGAAGATCACCGATGTCAGCGCCGCCACGATCTCGACCACGAACATGACAGGGCTCTTGATCATCAGCCGCGGGTCGAGCTTGACGAAGGCTGATGTGATCGCAGGCACGAGGATCTTCGGGTCGAGCATCGCCGACGCCGTCACCTTTTTCTGCAGTTTTGTGGTTTCCATGGACGTAACTCCGAAGAGGGATTCGATCAGAACAGATTGTTGGCGTTCATGGCGAGATGCTCGACGATCGGCCCAAGCGCGAGCGCCGGGAAGAAGGTGAGACCGCCGATGATCAGGATCACGCCGACGACGAGGCCGACGAACAGGCCACCTGACGTCGGCAGCGTGCCGGCGGAGGGCGGGATCGACTTCTTGGCGGCAAGCGAACCGGCCAGCGCCATCGCCGGAACGATCATGAAGAAGCGGCCGACGAACATCGAACTCGCGAGCGTCAGATTGTAGAACAGGGTATTGCCGGTCAGGCCACCGAAGGCCGAGCCGTTGTTGCCGGTCGCCGAGGTATAGGCGTAGAGCACCTCGGTGAAACCGTGCGGTCCGGCATTGGCCATCGACGCGACCGCGGGCGGAAACACCACCGCAACCGCGGTCCAGCCGAGATACATCAGCGGCAGCACCAGGATCGCGAGCATCGCCATCTGGACCTCGCGCGCCTCGATCTTCTTGCCGACATATTCCGGGGTGCGGCCGACCATCAGGCCGGCGACGAAGATCGCCAGCACGACGAACAGCAGCATGCCGTAAAGGCCGGCGCCGACGCCGCCGATGATAATCTCGCCGAGCTGCATGTTGATCAGCGGGATCATGCCGCCGAGTGCCGTAAAGCTGTCATGCATGGCGTTGACGGCGCCGCAGGAGGCCGCCGTGGTGATCACCGCAAACAGGCTGGAGGCGACGATGCCGAAGCGGACTTCCTTGCCTTCCATGTTGCCGCCGCTTAGGCCCAGCGCACTCAGGGCGCTGGTGCCGCTGGCTTCGGCCCAGTAGGTGATGGCGACGCCTGCGATGAACAGCACGCCCATCACGGCGAGGATCGCCCAGCCCTGGCGCTGGTTGCCGACCATGCGGCCGAATACGTTGGTAAGCGCGGCGCCGAGCGCGAAGATCGAGATCATCTGCACGAAGTTCGACAATGCGGTGGGATTCTCGAACGGATGCGCGGCGTTGGCATTGAAGAAGCCGCCGCCATTGGTGCCGAGCATCTTGATCGCGACCTGCGAGGCGACCGGGCCGAGCGCGATACTCTGCCTGGCACCTTCCAGCGTCGTCGCATCGACATAGGCGCCGAGCGTCTGCGGCATGCCCTGCCAGACCAGGAACAGGGTGTAGACCACGCAGATCGGCAGCAGCACATAGAGGGTGCAGCGCGTGACGTCGACCCAGAAATTGCCGATGGTGCGCATCGAGGAGCGCGAGAAGCCGCGGATCAGCGCCACCGCGAGCGCGATCCCGGTCGCGACCGACAGGAAATTCTGGTGCGTCAGTCCCAGCATCTGCACCAGATAGGACAGCGTGCTCTCGCCGCCGTAGTTCTGCCAGTTGGTATTGGTGATGAAGGAGATCGCGGTGTTGAACGACAGATCCGGCGCGACCGCGGATTGATCCTGCGGGTTGAACGGCAGCAGCGCCTGCAGCCGCATCAGTCCATAGATGATGAGGAAGCCGCCGACGTGGAACAGCAGCATCGCGACCGTATAGGTCAGCCAATGCTGCTCGCGCTTCTCGTCGACGCCGCCGACCCAGTAAAGCCCGGCTTCGACCGGACGCAGAATTGGCGAGAGGAATGTGCGCTCGCCGTTGAAGACGCGGGTCATATACCCGCCGAGCGGTTTGACCAGCGCAATCACGATCGCGCAGTACAGGAAAATTTGAATCCAGCCGATGACGGTCATGGCGGCAATCCTTCAGGATTTCTTTGCAGGCAACAGCAGGTGAATGAGCGCGATCAGCAGCGCCGAGGTGACGACGAATGCCAGTACGACTGCGACCAGCGTGATCATGGCGTCCTCAGAAGCGTTCGGGCCGCAGCAGCGCGTAGGTCAGGTAGAACAGCAGGCCGAGCGACACGAGGCCGGCAAGCGAGTAATCGAAGATCATGGCTCTGCTCCCTACAACCGTTCGCAGGCATAGGCGTAACCGATGGCTGCCAGGAAGAAGCCTGCGCCAAGCGTCAGCATGACAATGTCCAGCATGGGATGTTCCTGTGCGAAATGAACCGCGGGCCGAACGGACGGCTCGCTTTGGATGGCTGAAGTGCCACCGGGTGCATAGGTTTTCGAGATGGGGGCAATGGCGACGTTATAGGAATCTCATAAGTATCGTCGTCCCCTCCGTCGTCCCGGCGCAGGCCGGGACCCATACCGCGTGGTCTTTCGA
>JBOHIT010000342.1:0-9251 GCA_050726155.1 Bradyrhizobium sp. | reverse complement strand
GGACGAGGCCTAGGCCGAGCCGTGCCACGCGGTGGGGCGCGGCGTCGGAGATCGTCTCACCGGCGAAGCGAACCTTGCCCGAGCGCTCGTGGAGGAGTCCCGCGATCGCGTGGACCGTCGTCGTTTTTCCCATGCCATTGCGGCCCATCAGCGACACGACTTCGCCGTTCTCGATCCTAAGGGACAGACCGAAAAGAACCTGGCTCGAACCGTAGGACGCCGTGAGGTTCGCGACCTCCAGCAATGACGGGGTGCTCAATGCTTCCCTCCCAGATAGGCGCTGCGTACCTCCGGGTCGGCGCGAATGTCGGCGGGCGATCCGGTCGCGATGGCGCGGCCCGAGACCAGTACGCTCACCCGGTCGGCGAGCGCGAAGACGGCGTCCATGTCATGTTCGATCAGAAGGATCGTATAATGCTGCTTGAGACCGCCGAGGATCGTCGTCATGCGCTCGCCGTCCTGGCGCCCCATTCCGGCGAGCGGTTCGTCGAGCAGGAGCAGCATGGGGCGCATGGCGAGCGCCATCGCCAGTTCCAGCTGCCGGCGTTCGCCATGCGACAGATCTCTGGCCAGGACATGTGCGCGGTGATCGAGACCGATGAGCGCTAGTGCCTCAAGAGCCGGCTGAATGATCGCCGCATCCTCCTGCGTCGGCCTGAAGAAGCGGAAGGAATGTCCAAGTCGGGCCTGCACGGCCATGCCGACATTGGCCGAGGCGGTGAAATCGGGAAACACCGAGGAAATCTGGAACGAGCGGGCGATGCCGTGCGCCGCTCGGCGGTGCGCCGGCTCGTACGTTACTTCGCGGCCGGCAAAGAGAATGCGTCCCGCGTCTGGTGTAATCTCGCCCTGCAACTGGCCAACGAGGGTCGTCTTGCCGGCGCCATTCGGGCCGATCAGCGCGTGCGTTTCGCCCCGCGCCACGTTGAGATCGAGGCCGTTTGTAGCGATGAGGCCGCCAAAGCGCTTGACGAGTCCGATGACGGAGAGAAGCGGTTCAGCCATGCCGTCGCGCTCCGCGTGCTACAGCGACGCGCGCCCAGAGTCCGACCAGGCCGCCGTTGAGAAACACAACCATGCCGATGACCAAGAGACCGAAGGGCAGCGCCCAGTACGTCGTTAATGACGCGAGCATGAGTTCAAGAACAAGAAAGGCGATCGTGCCGATAACCGGTCCCCACACCGCGCCAATCCCGCCCAGCACCGTCATGACCACGAGATCGCCCGAACGCACCCACGACATGTCGGCCGGACTGATGAATTGCTGGCTGGTCGCCCACAGGGCGCCGGCGAGTCCGGCGATCATGCCTGACAGCACGAAGGCTGTCAGCTTGTAGCGTAGCGATGGAACGCCAAGCGCGATGACACGGCGATCGTTCTGCGCGCAGGCGCGCAGCACCATGCCGAAGCGGCTGTCGACGAGCCGTCCCAGGCCGAAGAGAACGAGAGCGAGCACGGCGAGGGCGGAGTAGTAGAACGGCACGCGGCGACCGACTTCAAATCCGAAAACATGCAGGCTCGCGAGGATTTGCAGACCGTCCTGTCCGCCATACTTCTGCGAGGCAACGAAGAAGTAGTAGAGCATTTCGTTGAAGGCGAGCGTGATCATGATGAAATAGCTGCCACGGGTGCGCAGCGCTACGACGCCTGTGATAAGCGAGACGAGGCCGGCGATCGCGATCGCGATCGGGATCGAAAATCCGAGATTCGCCGTTCCGGCAAGCGCAGTCAGGCCAGGGACGAGCGGTGAGGCGTCATAGTCGTGATGGGCGAGGATAGCGACGACATAGCCGCCGCCGCCGAAAAGCCCGGCATGCATGAGGCTGACGAGTCCGCCGAAGCCAAGGATCAGATTGAGCGAGACGGCAGCGATCGCGAAAATGATGATGCGCGCCGCGATGCGAACGAGAAAAGGATCGTCAAAGGCGGCGGCCACAACCGGCACCAGCGCGAGCGCCGCAACGAGCGCGATGGTCGGCGTAACCTGTCCTTTGCCCCGGGCGGTCGACGCTCCCGGCGTCGTGGCGAGGGGTGCGATATCAGCCATGAGCGGGGAAGAGCCCTTGCGGCCGCCACGCGAGAATGGCGGCCATGAGGATAAAGATCACCATGCTGCCGAAGGCCGGCGGCAAAAGCACGTGTCCGAACGTATCGGCGACGCCGATTATGATGGCGGCGATGAAGGCGCCGCGGATCGAGCCGATACCACCGACGACGGTGACAACCAGCGCGAGAATAAGAATCGGCTCGCCCATCCCAACCTGTACGGCGGTGATCGGCCCCGCCATTATTCCGGCAAGGCCGGCCAGCGCGGCGCCCACCGCGAAGACAAGGCTGAAGATAAGACCGACATCGACGCCAAGAGCCGACGCCATCGCGCGGTCGCTCGCTCCCGCCCGCACCCACATGCCCGCCCGCGTATGATTGACGAGAAGGTAAAGGCCGACGGCAACCGCCACGCCTGCGCCGAGAATGATAAGACGGAATGTCGGATAGGCGAGGTCCGGCATAATGTTGGTCGATCCGGCGATCTGCGGCGGTAGCGGCATCGGCAGGGGCACCGGTCCGAAGAGGAGGCGGATCAGCTCATTGAAAACGAGGATCAAACCAAACGTGACGAGTACCTGATCGAGGTGGCTGCGGGCATAGAAGCGCCGCAAAATGGTGAACTCCAACAATGTCCCAAGTGCTGCAGTCGCCGGAACGGCGAGCGCCACCGCCAGCACGAAGCTGCCGGTCAGCTTGAGAAAGGTCGCCGCGAAAAAAGCGCCGGCCATGTAGAGAGAGCCATGCGCAAGATTGATCAAATTCATGATGCCGAACACGAGGGTGAGCCCCGCCGACATCAGGAACAGCATGACGCCGAGCTGAACGCCGTTCAGCAACTGCTCGACGAGAAGCGTCCCGCTCACGGCGCTTTGGCGCCGCGCGCGCCGTATGCGCATTCGCCCAAATGCAGGAGAGCGAGCATTGTGCATTCCCTCTGAATCTGCGCGATTGATCCGCGCCGCATGGCCAAACGACAAACCGTCAGTATGCTGTCTATTCTCGCCAGTCAATAGGTAGCGTTGGTTTAGGAACCGCGGCGAAACCGACGCTGTCAATTGCCAACCGTCTTGAGTCCGTCGGGACGCGACGGCGTCTTTGCGCAACGTGCGGCGGCCTACAGCGTCACCAGTCGCGGTGCGCAGGCTTCCATGCCCTGGCTGTCCGACCTGGATTGAAGTTCACGCCGCCCTGATCGTCGACAACCTAAACAGCTGCCACGTGTACCGCCTCGCATGAGATCGAGCCGGTATTGACGATTAGTGCGACGCCGCATCAACTTCCCGCAACCGTTGCCGCCTGGATCGCTTTTGCCGAGGACAGGGAAGCGGGCGTCCACTTTTCCATCGTTATGTCGGCTTCACCATCGCGAATGTATCGCGGGGACGTGCGCCGCCAGCAATGCGGCGCAGCCGTTGCGCGACAGGTTGACTTATCGTCTTGCCAGTGCGGAGGCATGAATCGCAGGATCTCGCTGGACTGGTCAAGCCAAAGCCGTCAAGATCGTCAGGCGCAAATATCTTTCAGGACGATTTCATGGCTTTGAGGAACTTCACGTTTGGCGATGTCTATCGACGCAACGCACAGTTTTTTCCTGATAGCGTGGCCTTCGTATTTGAAGGAGAACGTGTAACGCATGCGGACTACTTGCGACGCATTGAGAGGTTGGCGGCCGGTCTTGCGCGCCTCGGAGTGAGCCCTGGCGATCGCGTCGGCATCCTGTCGCAGAATTCGCTCGAGATGGTGGATCTGATTGGTGCCGTCGCGTTGCTCGGAGCCATCCTGCTTCCGGTCAATTTCCGTTTCAACCCTGATGAGATCGCCTTTGTCCTCTCTGACGGCGCGCCGTTCATCATCGTCGCCGGCGTAGAATATCACGATGCGATCGTTGCCCTGAAGGGATCGTTGCCCTCCGTGCGGCACTATGTCGGTGTGGGGGGCGCTCACCCGTCGCTGATCCCTTTCTCGGAACTATCGTCGACCGACGGCCGTATCCCGGATGCCGCCGCCAGTGGCGAAGACGGCTTCGTCATCATTCACACCGCAGCCGTCGGCGGCCGTCCGCGCGGCGCGCTGCTGTCGCAGACGGGAATGCTCACTGCACAGAGTTCGCTGGTGCAGGCATGGAAGCTCGATGAACGCGACGTCAATCTTGGCGTGCTGCCGCTGTTTCATGTGGCCGGCCTCGGCCTGATGCTGACGGTGCAGCAGGCTGGCGGTGCCAGCCTCATCGCCGCGAAATTCGATGCCGCGCAGGCGGCGCGCGACATCGCCGCCGAAAAGGTGACCGTGATGTCCGAGTTCGCACCGATGCTCGGCAGTATCATGGATCAGGCGCAACCGGGGCAGTTGGCATCGTTGCGCGCCGTGACGGGTCTTGATACCCCGGTGACCATCGAGCGTTTCGAGACCGAGTGCCCGAATGCAACGTTCTGGGCGACGTTCGGTCAATCGGAAACCTCGGGCCTGGCAACGCTTTCGCCGTACCGCGACCGTCCGAAATCCGCAGGCAGGCCGCTGTTCTGGCGCAGTATAGCGGTCGTCGACAGGGACGACCGGCCGAAGCCGGTCGGTGAAACCGGCGAGATCGTGGTGCGCGGGCCGACGGTATTCAAGGGATACTGGAACAGGGAAGCCGACAACGTCGTCACATTTCGCAATGGCTGGCACCATACCGGCGACATGGGCTATTTCGATGCCGACGGCTATCTTTGGTATGCCGGTCGCGCCCCGGAAAAAGAACTGATCAAGACTGGCGGCGAAAATGTCTACCCCGCCGAGGTCGAGAACGCGATACGCCAGCATCCAGCAATCGCCGACGTTGTCGTCATCGGCGTCCCCGATCCGCAATGGAGCGAGGCCATCAAGGCGGTGTGTGTGCTGCGGACATCGAAGAATGCGACCGCCGACGAGATCATCAACTTCGTGGGCGGACAAATCGCTCGCTACAAAAGGCCGAAGCACGTGGTGTTTGTCGATAAACTTCCGACGACTGCAGGGGGCGACCTCGATCGGGCCGCTGTTAAATCAGTGCACGGGCAGGCCTAGTCTAGCAGCAAAGGCTCGTCTCCCGCTACGGCGGGCGACCTCACCCGAGCGCGGCGGAGAGGCGGCGAATACCATCGCTCCATTCCCGCTGTAGCCGCGCGCAGAGTTCTGCGACTGGAATGATGTCGGTGACGCCGCCGACTCCCTGTCCCGCGGTCCAGATGTCCTTCCACAGTTTCGGGCTGATCTCGCGCGCGACGTCGAAGCCGCCATGGTCCTTAGGGTTGTCGTACGGGCGGTTAAGCGTTTGGGCAAGAAAGCTTGCGCCGATGCCGGAGACTTCCGCCGTGTAGACGATATCGTCGATGCCGGATTCGCAGATCATGGTCTTTTGCTCGACCGGCGCCATGCTTTCCTGCGTTGAAATGAAACGGGTGCCGATCGATACCAGGTCGGCGCCGGCCGCGATGGCGCCGGCGACGGACTGGCCGTTGCTGACGGCGCCGGCAAGAATGATCGTCTTGTCGCGGGCGAGTTGCCTCAGCTCCGTAACAAACGCGAACGGATTGTAGGTTCCAGCGTGGCCGCCGGCACCGCCGCAAACCGCGATGATGCCGTCCACGTTGGCATCGAGCGCCTTCTTGGCATGCTTCATCGTGGTCGCATCATGGAACACCGTCCCGCCATAGGCGTGCACGGCGTCGGTCAATTCCCGCGTGATCCCGAGCGTCGTGATGATGATGGGAACTTCATGACGGATTGCCACGGCGAAGTCGGCCGCGTGCCGCGGATTGGTGGGATGAATGACGAATTGCGCTCCAAAGGGCGCGCAATCCTGCCCGGCCAGCCGGCCGCGAATGTCGGCAAGCCACGCTTCGAAACCCCCGGTCGTACGCCGGTTGAGCACGGGAAAAGTACCGAGCACGCCGGCCTGACAGGCCTCGACGACCAGATCCGGCCCCGAGACGAGAAACATCGGCGCCGCCATCACCGGAATTTTGAGATGTCTGCGCAGTCGATCGGGCAGCATGTCGGGTGCCGATTGCCAAGGAGGATAGTGAACGTCAGCGCGCCTGCATGCGGGCACCGGCATCGAGATTGTGCGTCGTCGCGTTCAGGTACGAGTTCTCGACGATGTGCTGCACCAGCCGGCCGAATTCCCGCGGCTGCCCCATCCGGTTCGGATACAGGATCATGCGATCGACGATGGACTGGGAGACGTTGTCCGGCATGCCTGCGACCATTGCCGTGTCGAACAGCCCCGGCGCAATCGAGACGACGCGGATACCTTGCGGCGCCAGGTCGCGGGCCACTGGAAGCGTCAGGCCGATCACGCCCGCCTTGCTGGCGCTGTAGGCGGCCTGGCCGATCTGTCCCTGGGACGCCGCGCCCGACGCCGTGTTGACGATGACGCCGCGCTCGCCGCCAGCGGCGTCAGGCGTGTTTTTTGACATCGCAAGCGCAGCAAACCTGATGATATTGAAGGTGCCGGTCAGGTTGATCCCGATCACCTTGTTCCATGTCGCGATCGGGAATGGCTCGCCTTTCGACACGGTCTTGGCGGCATCTGCGACGCCCGCACAGTTCACCGCAATATGAACACCGCCGAACGCGGCGACCACTGCCGCTATACCGTCCTTCACGCTGGTCTCGTCGGCGACATCGACGACGCGCGCCAGGCAGGCATCGCCGAGGTCCGATTTGAGCGCCTGCAGCTTTTTCTCGTCGCGATCGAAACCGGCGATCCGCGCGCCAGCCGCGGCGAGCACCTTGCAGGTCGCGAGCCCCAGTCCCGAAGCTGCGCCAGTCACGACGGCAATCTTGCCTTGAAGCTCCATGAGATGTCCTCGTTGTCTTCTATTTGCTCAGGATGGTGACGCAGGCCACCGCTTCTTCGATGCCGTGCAGTCCGCCGCCGTTTTCGGCGATCGCGATCCGCGCGCCGTCGACCTGGCGAGCGCCGGCCTCATGACGCAGTTGCGCTACCAGTTCGTGGACTTGCGCCAGGCCGGTGGCGCCGACCGGATGTCCCTTTGATTCCAGCCCGCCCGAAGGATTGACCGGTACGCGGCCTCCAATGGTGGTTTCGCCGCGTTCGCTGATGGCGCCGCCATCGCCGAAGGCGCACAGACCGAGATTTTCGATCTGGATGATCTCACCCATGGCGGTGGCATCATGCACTTCGGCAACCGAGATGTCGCCCGGACCGACGCCCGCCTTTTCGTAAGCGCGCCTGGCGGCGCGCGCGGTGCAATGGTTTTCGACGTCCGACGGGGCGCGGTCGCTGCCGGTCTGGACCACGGATGCCAGCACCCGGATCGCGCGCGACCGATCGATGCCGTAGCGCTTGAGGCCCGCTGCAGTCGTCACCACAACCGCCGCGGCGCCGTCCGATACCGGCGAACACATCGGCAGTGTCAACGGATAGGTGATCGGCGGCGCGCTCAGCACCTCGTCAATCGAATAGGGGGTGCGAAACTGCGACAGCGGATTCTCAACGGAGTGCCGGTGATTCTTGGCGGCGACCGCCGCGATTTGGCGCTGCGTCGTTCCGAACCGCGCCATGTGATAGCGGGAGAACGCCGCATAGACGTCCATGAACACGCTGTAGGGCTTGTCTGAGGTGGTGCCAGGCGGCGGATCGATGCCTTCGCCGAGCTGCATGAGCCGCGCGCCGATTTCGTCCTTGCGGCTGATGTCCCAGGCGCTGTCGAACGAGCCGAACATCAGCTCGCGATCCCTCGAGAACATCTTCTCGGCGCCAACCGCCAGCGCGACGTCTCCGTCGCCTGCCTTCAGGAAGTTGACGGCCAGGTTCAACGCCGAACTGCCGCTTGCGCATGCATTCTCGACGTTGACGACCGGGATCTGCCCGATCCCCATGGAACGCAACGCGATCTGACCACGCACCATGTGCTGCTTTTCCATGTGCCCCTGCGATGCGTTGGCGAAGTAGGCGGCTTCCAATGCCGTCGCCTCGAGGCCGGCATCCGCCAGCGCCGCATTGACCGCCTCTTTCGTCATCGTCTTGATGTCCTTGTCGAGCATCCGGCCGAACGGCGTCATACCGACTCCCACGACGTAAACGTCTTCCATGCTGGCGGCTCCCGTTCTCAGGTTCTGTGTTGTGCGCGTCGCGATAGTTCCGACAACACCTCGTCGGTGTGTTCGCCGAGGGTAGGTACGCCCCGGGTCGGTCCCGGATGATGGCCGTCGAAAATCAACGGCTGCGCGACATAGCGTCGTCGTCTGCCGTCTGCGTCGGCTACGTCACTGAACAGCCCGCGTTCGACGAAATGCGGATCGGCCGCGACCTCGTCAATCGCGCTGACCGGACCCCAGGGAATCCCGGCGGCATCGAGCTTGTCGGCCCACTGCGCCCGTGGTGCGGCGGCGATGGCCTTGCCGATGCGCGCGACCAGCTCGACTTCCCGTTGGGTTCGTTGCGCGCGCTTCAGACCGGCGACGTCCTCCATGCCGATCAGCGTGCAAAGCGGTCGCCAGAACCAGTCCTCATGCGCGATCGACAGCGACAGCAGCTTGCCGTCCTGGCATTCGAACAGACCATAGGCAGGCTCAGCCGCGATATCCGCGAGCGGTTCGCCGTTCATCGCCGGGCCGACCATGACCGACATCCACGAGACCAGCCCGTCGGTCATCGACACGTCGATATAGGCACCTTTTCCCGTACGCGCCCGCGCCAGCAGCGCCGCAAGCACGCCAAGTGCCGCAAACATGCCGGACGAAAGATCGCCAACCGCGATATCGCTCGGAAGCTGCGTCGAACGCGTTGCGGCCTGACCGTGCAGGAATCCGGCGAGCGCCTGGTAGGAGAGATCATGCGCGGGCCGGTCGCGGTAGGGGCCGGTCTGTCCGAAGCCGGAAATCGACGCATAGACCAAACGGGGATTGATCAAAGCCATCGCCTCGAACCCCAAACCCAGCCGCTGCATGGTGCCGGGGCGAAACCCTTCCAGCAGTACGTCGGCAGAAGCGACGAGATCCCGGAACCGCTGCTTGTCGCCCTCCGCCTTGAGATCAAGCGCGACCGAACGCTTGTTGCGATTGAGTGCCGCATGGAAGGCCGGAAATTGCCGCGCTGGATCGCCCACGCCCGGACGTTCGACGAGGATGACGTCGGCTCCGAGATCGGCCATCAGAAGCGTCGCGTAGGGCCCGGGATATTGCTCAGCCAGGCTGACAATGCGGATGCCCTC
>JBOHIT010000341.1:0-3221 GCA_050726155.1 Bradyrhizobium sp. | reverse complement strand
CAATGGGATAACCTTCCGCCGCTGGCTGCAGGGCGCCAATCCCGGGCTGACGAAGATCCTGGTCGACAATTGCGGCGAGAGCATCCTGGACGATCCGACCGGGCTCGCCAATCTGGTGCCGCTCGCCGGCGACAGCGGCCTGCATGCCGAGTTCGGCGCCGTGCGCCGCGCCAACAAAGTGGCGCTCGCGAGGCTCATCCGCGACCGGCTCGACATCCGCGTCAACCCGAACGCGCTGTTTGACGTCCAGATCAAGCGCATCCACGAATACAAGCGGCAGCTGCTCAACATCCTCGAAGCCGTAGCACTCTATCAGGCGATCAAGGACGAGCCGCAGCGCGACTGGGTGCCGCGGGTGAAGATCTTCGCCGGCAAGGCGGCGGCGAGCTATCGCTACGCCAAGCTGATCATCAAGCTGATCAACGACGTCGCGGAAGTCGTCAACAACGACCCGGCGATCGGCGGACGCCTGAAGGTCGCGTTCCTCGCCGACTACAATGTCAGCCTCGCCGAGGTGATCATTCCCGCCGCCGACCTGTCCGAGCAGATTTCGACCGCGGGCATGGAAGCCTCCGGCACCGGCAACATGAAGCTGGCGCTCAACGGCGCG
Organism: Bradyrhizobium sp.; assembly: GCA_050726155.1. Lineage (GTDB taxonomy): Bacteria > Pseudomonadota > Alphaproteobacteria > Rhizobiales > Xanthobacteraceae > Bradyrhizobium. Next base: position 2,611 of record JBOHIT010000341.1, on the reverse strand, counting down.
CTGACCATCGGCACGCTTGACGGCGCCAATATCGAAATCCGCGACCACGTCGGCGCGGAAAACATCGCGATCTTCGGCATGGAAGCCGGTGACGTCATGGTCCGGCGCAAACAGGGCCTCGACGCCTCCGACGTGATCAAGCGCTCGCCGCGGCTGTCGCGGGCGATCAGCGCGATCGAGAGCGGCGTCTTCTCGCCTGGCGATCCCGCCCGGTTCGAGGCGATCGGTCACACCCTGCGCCTATTCGACCAGTACATGGTCGCTGCCGATTTCGATTCCTATTATGAAGCGCAGCGTGGCATCGATGCCCGCTGGCAGGTGATGCCGGCGTGGACGCGTGCGTCCATCCTCAACGTGGCGCGGATGCCGTGGTTCTCCTCGGACCGCACCATCCGCGAATACGCCGAGGATATCTGGCACGTCCCGGTGCGCCCGGGGGCGTCCGTGCAGCCGGAAGCCCAGCGCGGTGCGTCGGCCTGAATTCCGGCCGGCGAAATCCATTACCTTCGGCGTCATTGAATCAGGCGCGATAGCCGTGATACTGCGCGCGAGGTAACGTCGTCATTGCGAGGAGCGTAGCGACGAAGCAATCCAGACTTGCTTCGTTCTCCCATGGATTGCTTCGCTTCGCTCGCAATGACGGGACGTGTGAAACACCGGAAATCCCCATGCTCACCAAGACACCGCATCTTTTCGACGACGCCACACAGGTCACCGCCGGTGACAGCCGCTGGCAGGGCAAGACCAGCGAGGACTACTGGGCCTTTGTCGGCCCGTTCGGCGGCGCTACCGCCGCGACCATCCTGCGGGCGCTGATCGATCATCCGCAACGCGCCGGCGATCCATTGTCGCTGACGGTCAATTTCTGCGCACCGGTCGCGCAAGGCGCCTTCGATCTCGACGTGCGCCTGGTCAAGGCCAACCGTTCGACGCAGCATTGGTGCGTGGAGATGACGCAAGGCGGCGGCGAGGTCGCAACACTGGCGACCGCCGTGTTCGCCGAGCGCCGTCCGTCGTGGTCGCACCCGCAGGCGCCGTTTCCGCCGACCAGGCCCTACGAGCAGACGCTGCCCTACGGAAAGATCGCCGCCCCCTGGGTCAAGCAGTATGATTTTCGTTTCGTCGAGGGCGAACCGGGCTGGGGTTCGGCGTCTTCGGCCGAGCCGAATTCCTACTCGAAGCTGTGGATCGGCGACCGGGTGCCGCGCAAGGTCGACGCGCTGTCGCTGATGTCGATGTCGGACGCGTTCTTCGCCCGAATCTTCCACGCCCGGCGCGAACTGGTGCCGTTCGGCACGGTGTCGATCACGACCTATTTCCATGCCGACGCCGCCGATCTCGCCGCCGAGGACATCACGCGTGTGCTGGCGGTGGCGGATGCCAAGATTTTCCACAAGTCTTATGGCGATCAGAACGGTGAGTTGTGGTCGCCGAGCGGCCGCCTGCTCGCAACGACGACGCAAATCGCGTATTTCAAGGCGTAAGGGAACATACGGGCCTTTCCTTGGTTCCCTTCGGTCCTTGAAGGAAGCCCATGTCCGAATCCGGCATTGAACGGCCCGCGATCGCCCTCCTCGGCATCCCCATCGAGATCGGCGCGTCCCAAGCCGGCACGCTGATGGGACCGGACGCATTGCGCACCGCGGGCATCGCGCGCGTGCTCGATCAACTGGGATTTGCCGTCGAGGATCACGGCGATCTCGCGATATCGAAGGTCACGCCGGACGGGCCGCCGCGTGCCAACGCCAAATTCTATGACGAAGTCAAAACCTGGGTCCGGCTGCTCAGCGAGCACGCGTTCCAGCTGGCGCGCACCGGCGCCGTGCCGATCTTCATGGGCGGCGATCACTCGCTATCGATGGGATCGGTCAATGGCGTCGCGCGTTACTGGAAAGAACAAGGCCGGCCACTGTTCGTGCTGTGGCTCGATGCGCATGCCGACTACAACACGCCCGACACGACCATCACCGGCAACATGCACGGCATGTCCTCGGCGTTCCTGTGCGGCGAAGGCGGGCTCGACGATCTGCTCGGCGACCAGCCGCGCGCATCGATCACGCCGGACCAGCTCGATCTGTTCGGCATCAGGTCGATCGATCCCTTGGAAAAGCAGCTGGTCCATCAGCGCCGCGTCGCGATTGCCGACATGCGTGCGCTCGACGAGTTCGGCGTCGGCGTGCTGATCCGCCGCCTGATCGAGCGCGTGAAGGCCAAGAACGGCGTGCTGCATCTCTCCTTCGACGTCGATTTTCTCGATCCGACGGTGGCCCCAGGCGTCGGCACCACCGTGCCGGGCGGCGCCACCTATCGCGAGGCGCACCTGATCATGGAGCTGCTGCATGATTCAGAACTGGTGCGTTCGGTCGACATCGTCGAACTCAACCCGTTCCTCGACGAGCGCGGCCGCACCGCGCGCGTCGCGGTGGAATTGATCGGCAGCCTGTTCGGCCTGCAGATCACCGACCGCCGCACGCCGACCAATGCGGTGTTGCCGGGATAATCTAGCGCGTGACAATCGTCATCCTGAGGTGCGAGCCTTGCGGCGCACTTGCGCCGCTGGGCGAGCCTCGAAGGATGGGCCGCAAGCACCGCGCAAGTCATCCTTCGAGGC
>JBOHIT010000340.1:0-15901 GCA_050726155.1 Bradyrhizobium sp. | reverse complement strand
GTACAGGCTGGTGCCTATGCCGAACGCATGAATTCCGGCCTTGGTGTATTCACCGAAATTCTTGTCGGAGATTCCACCGACAGCGGCGATCATCAGGTCTGCGGGAAGCACGGCGCGGATCGCAGATATTCCCGATGGGCCGAGGATACCGGCCGGAAAGAATTTCAGTGCAGAAGCCCCGGCCTTGGCCGCCAGCAACGCCTCCGTCGCGGTAAAGACACCGGGCATCGTGACCATGCCGCGGTCGGAGGCGCTGGCGATCACATCCGGGTCGACGTTCGGGGAGACCATCAGGCGCCCGCCAACATCATGAAGCCGCTCGACATCTTCCGGCGTCAGCACGGTGCCGGCGCCGATCAGGATTTCGGCAGGCGCCTTCTTGACTGCAATCGCGATCGAGCGGAACGGATCCGGGGAGTTGAGCGGGATCTCGATCGCCGTCATGCCGCTTTCGATCAGCACGTCGACGATGCCCTCGGCTTCCCCGGGTTTCACACCGCGCAGGATTGCGACCAGCGGGCGCTTCATCGGCGGAAATGGAACAGGATTCACGCGCTTGATCCTTCTACAATGACCAGATCGTCTTGGCAGCTTTCGCAAGACCGCGACGGACCGCATCGTCGGCGTCGATGGATTGGACGCCAACGGAAAGGCTGTCAAACGCCAATCGATACAATTTCTGCAGCGGGCCAGCCGCAATCAGGGTGATGCCGCGCCTTGATTGATCGCTGAGTCCCGCCGCCAGTTCGAGGCCGATCAAGGTTCCCGAAATTTTCTCGCGGGCCGCGGCGGCACTGCCGCCGTAGAGAAGTTGGCCCGAGCGCACCTGGAACAGCAAGTTGGCCGCGAATGCAGGGCGCTCAAAGGCGGTGGCGACCGCCGACTTGAAGGCTTCGGTATCCACGGCTTCGTCCGCATTCGCCACGGCCAGTGACAGGATCGTCTCGCGCGATACGGCGTTGAAAAGTTCTCCGGTCATGAAGGTGGTGAAGCGTTCCACCGTCCCGCTGCGCACGCTGGCCCATTTCGAATGGGTGCCGGGCATGCAGACCAGCGCTTCACCGTCTGCGCCGAGCGCGCCGAGCAACTGGGTTTCTTCGCCCCGCATCACGTCCGGCGCTTCGGGGTCGCGCTGCGCGATGCCCGGAAGAATGCGGATATCGCGCGATTGACCGGCCACCGGGACGGCACGCTGCAGGATGGATGTGAGATCGGCGGGCGTATCGATATATCCGGCTTCAACCCATCCCTGGCGGGCGCCCGCCATGCCACAGATCACGACAGGCAGACCATCCGCGGCGCCGACAGCATCCAGATGCGTTTGCAGCACGACCGGAAAGCCGATCCTGGCCGCCGCCATCATGCCTTCCGGGCCACGGCTTTCCGCCAACACATCGCCGGCCGGATTCATCAGCCACAGTCGAAAGCTGCTCGTGCCCCAATCGACGGCAACATAAGCAGCCTGGCTCATTTCGAAATCCGTCCGGATGTTCGCGCTTGCTGGATCGCGCTCCACACCAGATAGGGCGTCGCCGGCATATCCAGTTCATCGATGCCGAGCGGCGACAAGGCATCGAGCACCGCGTTCATGATGGTTTGCGGCGCGGCGATGCTGCCGGCCTGCCCGGTGCCTTTGACGCCGAGCGGGTTCGACGCTGCCGGTGCCGACTGATTTAGACCACCCGCAAAGGTCGGTAGGTCCTGCGCGCGCGGCAGCGTGTAGTCCATGAAGGAGCCGCTGAGCAACTGGCCCTCAGGGTCGAACACGACGTGTTCGAGCAGCGCCTGCCCGATACCCTGGACGACGCCGCCATGCACCTGACTCAGCGCCAGGCGCGGATTGATCAGGCTGCCGAAATCATCGACGATGGTGTAGCGATCGAGCCGCACCACGCCGGTGTCGGGATCGATTTCGACTTCGGCGATGTGGCAACCATTCGGGAAGTTATAGAGATCGGAACTGTTGGTCGCGCTTCCTTCGAGCTCCGGCGTCAGTCCCTCCGGAAGATTGGCCCGATCCCGCGCGGCTTCGGCGACCTTGCCAATGTCGATGGCGCGGCCGGTGCCGTGCACGACAAAGCGGCCATCGGCGAAAGACACCTGATCCGTCGGCGCCTGCAGCAGATGCGCTGATATCAACCGGCCCTTTTCGATCAACTTCCTGATCGCCATCACAAGCGCGGTGCCGCCCATATGCATCGAACGCGCGCCGCCATGGCCGTTGCCGCCGGGCAGCAGCTCCGTGTCGCCCTGGCGGAAGCGGAATGCCTCGATCGGCAGTCCCAGCATGTCGGCCGCGACCTGCGGATAGGCGGTTTCATGTCCCTGCCCGTTGGACTGCGTGCCGACCGCGAGCGACACCGTGCCGTCGGCCTCGAACGCAGCGCGGGCCATTTCCAACGGCACGCCGCGGGAGGTCTCGAGGAAGCAGGCAATGCCCAAGCCGCGCAGCAGGCCAACCTTGCCCGACTGCTTGCGCCGCTTGCGAAAGCCTTCGCGGTCGGCGAGCGCGAGCGCCTCGTCCAGATTGGTCTTGAAGCGGCCGCCGTCGATTTTCATGCCCATCGCGGTCCGATGCGGAAACTTGCCGACGATATTGCGGCGGCGCAATTTGACGGCATCGATGCCGGTCTTGACCGATGCAATGTTCACGAGCCGCTCGATCAAATAATTGGCTTCGGGCTTGCCAGCGCCGCGATAGGCATCGATCGGCGGCGTGTTGGTGAAGGCCCCGCGCACCTCGTAAAACACGGCCGGAATGTCATAGACGCCGCCGATCGCGCTGCCGGCCGCGTTGGTGGAACTGATCGGGCCGCTGGTCGAGAGATACGCGCCCATATTGGCGACCGCTTTCACGTCGAGCGCGAGAAACCGGCCGTCGCTGTCGAGCGCGAGCCGCGCGCGGGAGAAGAAATCGCGGCCATGCGCCGAACTGACAAAATCCTCGGCGCGTTCGCAGACCCAGCGCACCGGGCGGCCGAGTTTTCGGGCCGCCCACAGCACCAGCGCATATTCGGGATAAACGTAGTTCTTCATCCCGAAGCCGCCGCCAACATCGGGCACCACCACGCGCAGGCGTTCGAGCGGGATCTTGAACACGGCGCCGGCGAGCACCTTGCGGGCGTCGTGAACGGCCTGTCCGGTCACCGACAACAGAAATTGCCCGGTTTTGCGATCATGGAAGCCGATCGCGGCGCGCGTCTCCAAGGGCGCGGCCACCACGCGGTTGTTGAAGAGGTCGCACTCGACGACGTGCGCAGCCTGCGCCATCGCCGCGGCAACCGCCGCCGCGTCGCCCTTGCGGAACAGGAAGGCGGAATTGCCCGGCGCTTCCTTCCACAGCAGCGGGGCGTCCGGCTTCAGCGCCGCGGTCGCCACGGTGACGCAGGGCAGCGGCTCATAGGCGATGTCGACCGCTTCGCCGGCCGCCACCGCCGCCGCCAGCGTTTCGGCGATAATGAGCACGACGGGGTCGCCGACATGGCGCACGAAATCACGCGCCAGCGCGGGGCGCGGCGGCGCGATGATCGGCTCGATTGCGTCGATCACGGTGACGCAGGGCAATTCGCCGATGCCGTCGGCCGCGAGGTCAGCTTCGGAAAGCACCGCGACGACGCCGGGAAGCGCCCGCGCCGCTTCCAGATCGAGCCGGGTAATGCGCGCGAACGCATGCGGCGAGCGGACCACATGGGCATGCAGCACACCAGCCACGTGATCATTGGCGACATAGGTCCCGCGCCCGGTGAGGAAGCGATGATCTTCCAGCCGGTTCAGGGACTGACCTTGATAACGCTCGCGCAACCGCCCACCTCCTTGCCGAAGCACCAAGGTTATATTGGGCATGTGCGGATTGCGCCACCCGCCTTTATCGCTTCAACGGATCCCTGCCAGTCGTTAACCAGCGCCCGTTTCTCAATTGTACCTGATGTAGGCACTTTTCAGATTGGTATAAAATCCGATGGTATCGTCGCCGACTTCACGAGGGCCATGGCTGGAGTGCTTGTGACCACCAAAAGGGAAGTGCGAAAATCCCCCCAAAGTCGGCCGGTTGACGTGAATCATCCCTGCTTCAATTTTCTCGATGAAATTGAATGCACGACTGAGATCTTTGGTAAAGATCGAACTTGTGAGTCCATACTCCACACCGTTCGCAATGCTCATGGCTTCATCGAAGTTACCGGCTCTCATGATTGCGAGCACAGGGCCGAACACCTCCTCCCGCGCGATCTCGTGCCTGGGCGTAATTCCGTCGATAACAGTCGGTGAATAGAAGTGACCGTGCTCCAGCCCTTCCGGACGCTTCCCACCAGTCAAGACCCTGCCGCCTTCCGCTTTCGCGCGGGTGACAAACGCATCAACGTCGCGCAGGCGCGTCGAGTCGATCAGCGGGCCCATATTGACGTTCGGGTCGATGCCGGCTCCGATCCGAATGTTTCTAAATCTGTCCACCAGTCTCTCCGTGAACTCTTCGGCCACGGCGTCCTCGACAACCACACGACTGACACAGGTGCAACGTTGCCCCGAAACATCCAGGGCCGACACCACACAGCTATCGACCGCGAGATCGAGTTCGGCGTCCGCAAGAATGACCTGAGGATTCTTTCCCCCCATCTCAAGCTGCGTTTTGGCGAGGCGCCTGGCCGCTGCAGCATGGATACCCATGCCGACCTTGGTCGAGCCCGTGAACGAGATTCCCGCAACCATCGGATTGCCGACCAATTGCTCGCCAACATCGACGCCGCCGTGCACCAGCGCGATGGCTTCGCGAGGCATCCCGGCCTCCAGGAACACCTCAACCACCCGGGCCGCTGTCGCCGGCGTGAATGGCGACGGCTTGAAAACTATCGGACAACCGCAAACGAATGCGGGTGCAATCTTCCAGCACGGGATTGCGAACGGAATATTCCACGGGCTGATCAGCGCCACGCTGCCGATCGGCTGACGCATCGTGTAGCAAAATACATCAGCAAGTTCACTCGGCAATGTCTGACCGCCCAATCTGCGGCCCATTCCGGAAACATACTCCATGATATCGATCGCACGTTTGACTTCGGCATAAGACTCAGTGATCGGCTTGCCTTGCTCGCGCGTGATCAGTTGCGCGATATTGTGGCGGTCGGATTCAACGATCTGGGCGGCGCGAAGAACGATTTTTCCACGCTCCGGCGGAGTCATACGGCGCCACTCCGCCGCACCATGCGTAACGCCTTCGATTGCTCTTTTCGCGGTGGCAGCGCCCGAATCAGGGGAGATCGCCACGGAGTCTTCCTGATCGGCGGGATTGAGTCGTCGAAGCTCCTTCTCTTCGCCGGACTCCCATTTTCCAGCAACGAAGTTCGAAACCTGAATCATCGCACCTTTGGTTCGCAACGGAGTTTTGGTCTGAACGCTCAATTGAATATCTCCCTTCCGAGTTGGCGTGTTCGTAGAACGCTCGCCACGTGGCAGTTTTGATTGCGATCAACTATTCAGGCAGGCCTTTGCCTCTCGTCTCCATCGCCCATGGCAAGATCGCTATGCCGATGGCGAACGCGATCGCGGTAATGGCGACCGGCGTGCCAAGCGTACCGGTCTGACTGATTGCCCAGCCGAGCAGAAAATTGACGCCTGCCCCGACAAAACGACCGAACGAAATTGCCCACGCGAAGGCCGTCGCCCGAATCGTCGTCGGGTACTGTTCGGGAATCCAGATGCTGTAGATCGCGAAGTTGCCGCCGAAATATCCGACAAACGCCATTGCAATGATGAACGGAACCAACGCGTCTTGCTGATAAAACAGATAGCCAAACGCCGCTAGAATCGACAGCATCATACCGGCGAAGAACAGCGCAGTCGTCCTTCGCCGGCCAAGCGCCTCGGCAAAAAACGGCAGCGTCAGACACCCGACGATCGTCATGAATGAAAACAACATGCTGGAATACGAGATCAGTTGCGGAATCTCGCGTCCCTGATAGCCAGCCTTCGTGGCCAGTTGTGTCAGCGCTGCAGGCGCATACACCGCACCTGCCCACAATCCAATGATCGAGCACGTCAGCAGCGAGGTGAGAACGATCGTGCGTTGGCGGAACGGCGCGCTGAAAATCTCGCGCAACGGCTTGCCCTTCTTCGCCTCCGTTTCCTTTACTTCCCACTTTTGCGGCTCCTTGATCATCATCCGCACAGCCAGCGCGATCACGATGGGCGCGAGGCCGCAAAGGAACATGGCGCGCCAGCCATAATGAGCGCCCACGGTAAAATTGAGCGCTGATGCAATGAAGAAACCGACGTAATAGCCGGTTTGCAAATACCCTCCGGCCTTTGCGCGGCGGTCTTCCGGCCAGGTTTCCGCAATGAACGTTCCCGCGAGGGCCCATTCTCCGCCCACGCCTATGCCGGCTAAAAATCGGAATGCCGCAAGCTGATAAACATCCTGCGCAAATGCGGCCGCCGCGGTGAAGACCGAATACACGACAATAGTCAACGCAAGCGTTTTTGCGCGTCCCCATTTATCTCCCAGCGGCCCCCAGATAAACGCCATGCCCCATCCGATCAGAAACAGGGCGAACATCATCGATCCAGCGAACGCAATATTTGGACCCGTTGCCTCGATGCCGGAGGCCGGCAGAAGCTCACGCATCGACGGAACGAAGACGAGTGCGAAAATGAACGAATCGACCCCGTCCATCACCCATCCAAGCCAGCAACCAAAAAACCCGATGTAATGCTGCTTGGTCAGCCGCGAAAGCGGTTTGCTCGCGCCCACACCGACTTCTCCCATGACGGTCATGCCCCACTCCCCCTCAAGAATAAAAAACGAGCTAATCAGGTATCGGCCACTTTAGTATTCTGTATTTTTGCACCTGCCGGTGCGCCGCAAGGGTGGTATTGCGGGATCCGGGATTGCACCTTCGACCGGCACGATGAAGAGCGTCTCGCACCGGCACGCGACCGCACGAGGTATCGCTCATCGCCCCCCGCGAGATCTTATGGCATCCATCGACACGATGTGTTTGTCGAGACGCAATTCTTCACGCGACATCCCGAGCGCGAGGCCCACGAGCTGCGGTAGATGAAGAACCGGCATGTTCAGTTTCAAGCCGGCATCCCTCTCGATTTCCTTTTGGAAGCCGTCCAGCACCGTGTGACAGAGCGGACACGGCGTCACCATCGCATCCGCGCCATTGGTCTTGGCCGACTGAATGTGCTGCCCCGTCAACTTGATTGCGATGCGCTCGTCATGGGCGGCCGTGTGAAAGCCGCAGCAGTCCGTTCGACCGGTATAGTCCACCGGCTTGCACCCCAAAAGCTCCGAGAGTTGCTCAAGCGAACGATTGTTGCGCGAGTCGATGAATCCATATTTGCCCGGCGGTCGCGTGATATGGCAGCCATAAAATGCGGCAACCGACAATCCAGTCAGGGGATAAACCACCTGCTCGCGCAGGCGCTCGGCGCCGATGTCCTCAAACAACACCCACAGAAAATGTGTGATGCGCGTCGTGCCGCGATATCGAAGGCCTTCATCGGCGAGACGCAGATTGACCTGACGGGCAAGATCCTCGTCTTCCGAAAATGTTGCGTTGGCGTCGATGAGGTTGAGCGTGCAGGTGTTACATATGGTCATCAACGGTAACCCATCCCGCTCGGCCAGCGCGAGAATACGGACATTCAGCGCGAGAAATCCAACCGGATCGATTGCCCTGATTTCGCGTGCGCCGGTGCAGGTCGCCGACTCCAGCTCGGTGAGCTCCAGGTCGAGCGCCACCGCAACCTTTCGCATCGCGATGTTCAATTCAGCGCATGTGCTCTTCGCCGAGCAGCCGGGATAAAACGCAAACTTCATGGTAACCTTCATTGATCGAGGATGCGAGACGCCGCTCTGGCTGCGCCGATGTGTCTTCCGAACAGGGTCTTGAACGGATTGATTTTGCCGCGAAGCAGCAGCCGCAGGGCCCGGCGGACCTGACGCAGCAATTTCGGCCCCTGCACCCGCAGCATGAGCTCGCTCGGATCAATTCGTCCGCGCGATGCGATAATCGACCTGAACACCAGCGAATGACGCGCCGCATGCGGCAACAGTTCCGCGGTTTTCGCCTTCAGCGGTTCGATGATCCGCGTCACAATGGGAATCTTGGCGGGGCAGACCTCTTCACATTTGTAGCAGGATACGCAATTGAAGACTCCGGCAAGCTCAAGCGCTCGCGACACCTTGTCTGGATCGTTCCTTATATCGAGCGCGGTTTGGGCAAGTTGGACCAGCGGCGCCGGTCCGGCGAAATCCGTGAGATTGCCAAGACCAACGACAGGACAGGCCGAAAAGCAGGACATGCAGCTGATGCAATCCAGCGCTTTAGATGCGTTCTTCATGTCCTGGTGCGACAGAGGCTCCGGAAATCCCGGATATCCGGTTGTTCGCTCAAGCCAGGGTTCGAATTTGGCAACTCGTTCTTCGTACGGACGGCGATCGACGACGAGATCGCGAATGACCGGCAAGTTACGCAACGGTTCGATCGTCATGTCAGGCTCGACGCTCTCCCAACATGCGAGCACTTCGCGTCCATTCATCCGAACGGCGCATGTGCCGCACATCTTGGATCCGCAGAGCCATCGGTAAGCCAGATCGGTGGCAAAATGCTCTGCGATATAGTTGAGAGCGTCGAGCACGCGCATCGACGTGTCGTAGGGAACCACAAATTCTTCAAACCTGGATCTCTCCACGGCACCGGCGTCAAACCGAAGGACACGGACGCGAACGGGATCACCCGGTTTGAGCCTCGTGTTGCGGGCCAACAACCCGTCGGAATTCTCGGCCTTGCCGATACTCCGCGCATCGACCGAAATATTCATCGCACTTCTCCGAACGAGGGCAGCATCCGGCATACGTCCATCACCACGGCACCATCATATTGGCGCGCCGGACGAAGCCAGGTTCGAAGAATGGCAACTCGTAGGGAGCCTGCTCGAATCGAAACCCGTTGTCGGTCTTGATCATGATATTCGCGGCAAGCCAGTTCTCGTTATCCGTCTCGGGGAAGTCGGTGCGCATGAACGGACCGCGACTCTCCCGTCGCTCGATCGACGAGTGGACGATGAGCTCCGCCGCATCGATCATATTGTAGACGTCGATGGCATCCAGCCATTCGTAATTCGCGACGCGGGTCTGGTTCTTGATCCTCATGTTGGGCAGCACCGATGAACGTATGCGATCAAGGTCTTCCAGCGCACTGAAAAGGCCGCCGCGATTCTTCTCGACACCGACTTTGTCCCACATGACGCGGCGGATTTGCTCCTTGGCCGCAACCGGGCTCGGGCCGTCACCCGTCATCGCCAACAAGCCTTCGACACGACGTCGCTCCGGTTCGACCTCGACTTCCGCAAGCGTTCCGGGCCGCAGTTCATCCATGTCGGCGGCAATACCGTCGGCCACGGATTTTCCGTCAAACGTAACGAGCGCGATTAGACCGTTGCTGTGTCCCCCGACACCGCCAGCGACGTAAAGTCCGGCGACCGAAGATCGCATATTGGCGGTATCGACCATGATACCGCCCTGCCGATAATGGGCGCTGACGGCGGTTTCTATTGGCCCTTTCCGGGGATCCAGCCCAAGCTGATAAAACGGCTTGCCGTAGGTGGTGTAAGCATCGATCTCCCTGGCCTCGACGTGATCGAAGCCGGCAAAGTACCCGCCATCGTAGCGCGCCTTTCCAGCGTGTACCTGTTTCGTCAGCGCCTTGAGTTGAACGGTGTACGGTCCGAATGCCATCGGATCGTCGAGTTGCTGATTGAAGAATTCCTCTCCGGACGAATTCACCATGCGCGCCGAGTGCTCGGAGCCAAGCACGGGGTTAGGATAAATCTGAACACGCTGCCAGCTGGGAGGGTGAGCGACGTCATTGGTGTGCCACCACTGCATTTCGAGATTGACGAGACGAGCTCCCACCCGCCATGCCATCGCAATACCATCGCCCGACATTTCTCGCGTGCCGGTCGACCGCGCATGGAGGCGATCGGAATACCCGGTAGCGAGCACGACCGCGCGGGCCAGAACGGCGACATACTCTCCGGTCAGACAGTTGACCGCGAACACCCCGCACACGCTTCCATCGGCACGGCGCAACAATGAAGTCACCGCCGTTTCCTCGAGCCTGCCGATACCTGCCTTCATCACCTGTTTGCGGCGCAAATCCATAAACGGAACGCCGGAATTACCTTGAACGTTTGCCGCAACACTTCTGATCTTTCCAGGATTTGTCACGACGTTACCGTCGTCGTCACGACGAAAATAGAGGCCCGCCTCCTCCAACTCCGGATAATAAACGTCTTCGATCCATTGACCGCACCGCTTCGCCCAATTCTGGTCAATCAAAAACTGGTTATGATATTTGATCAGAAATTCGGAGGTATTGCGGGCCTGTTCAGGCGTATTGCCAAGCAGTCGACCACCAATCACGAGATTTCCCGCAAACAGCGATGCGCCGCTTTTTCCCACCAAGCCTTTGCAGATGATGATCGAGTCGATGTTCTTTCTGGATAATTCGAGCGCTGCGTAGCAGCCAGCTGCTCCACCCCCGACAACGATGACATCAGTCGTTATGATCTGCATGGACAAAGTCTCTTGCCGAACCCGATAGGTATCTGCTCGCCGATCCGCGCTATTGGGACAGCGAGTTCGACGAAACCCGGATTGAAATTGACAGGTTTCGCCGTAACCTAATGTGGTATATGAGGCTTTCGCATTAGGCATTTTTGCACCCGGCGGTGCCTACTTGCGTGGACGAAATCGATCTTGATCTCTTCAACGTTGCTTCCAAGAGATAAATGCCGCCTCCAGGCGAAGCAGGAGCATTCCGAATGTCGGAGCTGACCAGACTCGCATGGGACGATCTGCGGGTCGTCCTGGAGGTGGCGCGTCAGGGAAGCATTTACAGCGCTGCTAAAATTCTCAAGGTCGATCATTCGACCGTAACGAGACGGATCGCGCACGTCGAACTGATCCTCGAGCGGCGGCTTTTCGATCGGTCTAATCGCGGAATTACTGTGCTCACCGAGACCGAGCACCTCCTCGAGCATATACGCATGATGGAAGTGCACGCGGCTGCAATGCTAGAGGATCTAGAGCAAAGCGACCTCAGTCAAAGACGAACAATCCGCATTGCAACAATGGAAGGGCTGGCGAGCGAGTATCTCGCACGTCGAATTCAGGAAATCACACAGGGCGACACCAGCATCAGAATCGAAGTCTTCAGCAATCCTCACATCGTCGACCTGCTCAAGAAAGAAACCGACATCTTTTTGAGCTTCTTCGATCCACAAACGCCTGGGCTCATCAGTCAGAAAATAGGTGAAACCGCGATCTACCTCTATGGCTCGGAACGTTACCGCGCAGTACATGGGTTGCCTGCCACGCGCGCGGAACTCGAGTCACACCGTTTCGTCGGCTACATCCCAGAGATGGTTTCGATCGAATCGGTCAGATGGCTCGAGCAGTTCGTTCCCAACCCTAATTTGGTATTTTGCAGCAACAGCGTAATCGCCCAGCGCAACGCCGCGGCGGCCGGCGCCGGGTTGGTCGTACTTCCAACGTTCGTCGGCGACCGGGCCACCGATCTGTTCCGAATCATGCCGGACGAGGTACGCAGCCTGCGCCCGGTCTGGATGTCTGTGGGACGCGATCAGCATGTTCTGAAAACGATCAGCCGCCTCGCAAAAGCAATCGCACGCGTCTTCGCAGCCGACCAAAGCATTCTTCTCGGGGAGCCAGCGCCACTCGAAGCGTCAAAGACGACCTTTCCGGCCATGCGAACCTGAATGCGGCCCCCGGGCAGTCAGCGCTGCTCAGTCGATCGTCCGCCGCACCATGCCGGTTTTCCGTTCACGACAAGCTTGATGCCGCTCGGGAAAGAAGGCAAAAAGCCTAATGATTACTTGGTCGGAGTGGCAGGATTCGAACCTGCGACCCCTGCGTCCCGAACGCAGTGCTCTACCGGGCTGAGCCACACTCCGACTAAGAACGCGGCTTATAGCCTTGGGTTTCGGCCACCGCAAGGCGCCGATTTGAGGAATTAATCCCTGTGAATACAAGCCTGAAAACGTCCGTTTTGCCCGCCGATGAGGCCGCGGTGGCTGCGGCCGCGCGTTTCCTGCGGGAAGGCGGGCTGGTCGCGTTCCCGACCGAGACCGTTTACGGGCTGGGCGCGGACGCCACCAATGCCGCCGCGATCGCCCGGCTTTACCAGGCCAAGGGCCGGCCGGCCTTCAATCCGCTGATCGCCCATGTCGGCGATCTCGCCGCCGCGCGCGAAATCGGTCGTTTTGACGCTTCCGCCATGCGTCTCGCCGAGGCGTTCTGGCCGGGGCCGCTGACGCTGGTGCTGCCCAAGGCCGGCCATTGCGCGGTCGCCGACCTCGCCACCGCCGGCCTCGACACCGTCGCGATCCGGATCCCGGCGCACCCGGTGGCGCGCGACATCCTGCGCGCCTTCGGCCGCCCGGTCGTGGCGCCGTCGGCCAATCTGTCCGGTCATGTCTCTCCGACCATAGCGGCCCATGTGCAAAGCGATCTCGAGGGGCGGATCGACCTAATCGTCGATGGCGGCGCGGTCGCGGTCGGCGTCGAATCGACCATTGTCGGGATTTTCGACGAGCCGATGCTGTTGCGCCCGGGTGGCCTGCCCCGCGCCGATATCGAGCGCGTATTGGGCCGTGCGCTTCTGCAGCCGCCCGAGGATGCCGAGAGCGACAGCGGGCAGCCGCTGGCGCCGGGCATGCTGGCGTCACATTATGCTCCGAGCACACGGGTGCGGCTCGGTGCAATGCGGGTCGAACCCGGCGAGGCGCTGCTGGCGTTCGGCAGCGATGCAGTTTCGGGAATTGACGCCGCCGCCGCGGTGATGAATCTGTCCGCACGCGGCGATCTCGCGGAAGCCGCCGCCAATCTGTTCGGCTATCTTCGCACGCTCGACACCAAGGCTGCGCAAGCGATCGCCGTGATGCCCATTCCCGATGATGGATTGGGCGAAGCCATCAACGACCGGCTGCGCCGAGCCGCGGTCGGACGGGAGTGAATACAGACCATGAATATCGTCCAGCCTGCCGCGCCGCCGCTTTCTCCCGAACTGATCGCCAATTTCCGCGCGATCGTCGGCGACAAATATGCGGTGACGGATGCTGTCGATATCGCGCCCTACGTCACCGAGGAGCGCGACCTGTTCCATGGCAAGTCACCGCTGGTGCTGCGACCGGGCACGACGGCGGAAGTTTCCGAGATCTGCAAGCTCGCCACCGCGCACAAAATCGCGCTGGTACCGCAGGGCGGCAATACCGGGCTGGTCGGCGGCCAGACGCCGCATAATGGCGAAGTCGTCGTCTCGCTGCGGCGGCTGGACAAGATTCGCGAGGTCGACGCCGCGTCCAATACCATGACCTGCGAGGCCGGCGTGGTGTTGCAGATCGCGCAAGCGCGCGCCCGCGACGTCGACCGGCTGTTTCCGCTGTCGCTCGGCGCGGAAGGCAGCTGCACCATCGGCGGCAATCTCTCGACCAATGCCGGCGGCACGGCAGCGCTCGCCTATGGCGTCGCGCGCGAGATGGCACTCGGGCTCGAAGTGGTGCTGGCCGACGGGCGGATCCTGAACTCGCTGTCGAAGCTGAAAAAGGACAACACCGGCTACGATCTGCGCAACCTCTTCATCGGCGCCGAGGGTACGCTCGGCATCATCACGGCGGCGACGTTAAAGCTGTTTCCGAAGCCGCGCGCGATCGAGACCGCTTATGTCGGCCTGAAATCGCCGGCGCAGGCGCTAAAGCTGTTGTCGATCGCGCAGAACGAGGCGGCCGGCAGCCTGACCAGCTTTGAACTGCTTGCCGATATCGCGGTGGATTTCAGCATCCGTCATGGCATCGACATCCGCGATCCCTTGGAGAGCAAGCACCCCTGGTACGTGCTGATGGAGCTGTCGTCCTCGCGCGACGACGCCCGCGATGCGCTGGAATCGATTTTGGGCACGGGCATGGAGCAAGGCATCGTCGATGATGCCGTGATCGCGGCCAATCTCAGCCAGCGCAGCGCGTTCTGGAAACTGCGCGACGAGATGTCGGCGGCGCAGAAGCCGGAAGGCGGTTCGATCAAGCACGATATCTCCGTGCCGGTCGCGGCCGTACCTGACTTTATCGAGGAAGCCAACGCCGCCGTCGTCAAACTGATCCCGGGTTCGCGGCCGGTGCCGTTCGGCCATCTCGGCGACGGCAACATCCATTACAATGTCAGCCAGCCGGTCGGCGGCAAGCCTGAGGACTTCCTGGCGCGCTGGCATGAGGTCAACGAGGTCGTGTTCGCGATCGTGCTGCGGATGGGCGGATCGATTTCCGCCGAGCACGGCATCGGCGTGCTCAAGCGCGACGAACTGCCCGACGTCAAAGACAAGGTCGCGATCGAACTGATGCGCGGTATCAAGGCGATGCTCGATCCGCTCGGCATCATGAACCCCGGCAAGGTGCTGTGAACGCGTCGGTGCCAAAGCCGCTTCCGCCACTGGCCGTCGCTGATATCGCGGACGCCGATATCCCCGAGGTCGTCGCGCTGTGGCAGGCCTGCGGATTGACGCGGCCCTGGAACGATCCGGCGTCCGACATCGCACTGGCGCGGCGCGGGCCGAATTCAACCGTGCTGATCGGCCGCGACGGCGGCGCGATCGTGGCCACGGCGATGGTCGGTTATGATGGTCACCGCGGCTGGGTGTATTATGTCGCGACCGATCCGGAGCACCGCGCGAAGGGCTACGGGCGCGCCATCATGAATGCCGCCGAGGATTGGCTGCGCGCGGCCGGCATCGAAAAACTGCAACTGATGGTGCGTCCCGACAACACCAAGGTCCAGGCATTTTACCAATCGCTCGGCTATGGCGAGCAGCAGCGCGTTATCTACGCCAAATGGCTCGACGGCCGCGATCCGACCCCGTGACCAGGCAAGGGATTTCATGACAATCTCCGACCGCGTCCGCATCAAAGACGAGAAAATCCTCTCCGATGCCCGCTATCTGTTGAAGAACATCACGTTCGACTACCGCCGCAGCAACGGCGAATGGCAGACCCAAACCCGCGAGGTCTATGACCGCGGCAATGCCGCAACGTTGCTCCCGTATAATTTGGCCGGACGCACCGTAGTGCTGGTGCGGCAGTTCCGCCTTCCGGCCTACGTCAACGGCCATGATGATCTGTACATCGAAACGGCCGCCGGCATGCTCGACAATGCTTCGCCGGAGGAGAGAATCCGCGCCGAAGTCGAGGAGGAAGCCGGTTATCGCCTGCACCACGTCAGGAAAGTGTTCGAAGCCTTCATGACCCCCGGGGCGGTAACGGAAAAACTGCACTTCTTCGTCGCCGAATATGATCCCTCGATGCGGATCAACGACGGCGGCGGCCTCGCCGACGAGGGCGAGGACATCGAGGTGCTGGAAATGCCGATTGATTCCGCGCTCGCGATGATCGCCGACGGCCGCATCGCGGATGCCAAGACCATCATGCTGCTGCAATACGCAACGCTGCATATTTTCCGGTAGCTGCCGTACGACCGGGACGACGGTTAGAACAAGCTCCCCTGCCCTTCGTCCTCCGACGCCGACGACGCTGTCTTGCGCGCAGGCTTCTTCGGTTTCGGCGCTTCGGCTTCGCGCTCTTCGTCTGATATCGGCAGCAGCAATTGGGCGTCATCATTGGCGACGCGATTGACCCGTGTCGAAATCTCGTGCCAGGCGAACTCGCCTTCTGCCGGGCCGGTCAACAGACCCATGACCTCGTCGGCGTCAAAGGCCCGGCCATCGAGCCAGCGCTCGAATTCGTCGGGCCCGATCGTCACCGGGACGCGGTGATGCAGCGCCGCCAGGTCGCGGCTCGCCGGCGCGGTGACGATCGCGACGGTGTCCATCTC
>JBOHIT010000339.1:0-22361 GCA_050726155.1 Bradyrhizobium sp. | reverse complement strand
AGGCCAGCATCGGCGAGAACACGCCGGGGGTGAAGTAAGGCGGTCGTCTGTCGTCCCGGCGAAGGCCGGGACCCATCACCACAGAACGTCATTGTTTGAGGAAGGCGTTAGCTACTTTGCGCTATCGATAGATCACGCGGTATGGGTCCCGGCCTTCGCCGGGACGACCTCAACGCCAGTGCAGCAGTCTTGCTTCCAGCAGGTTGATCCCCTTCCCCACTACCAGCCCGAACAGCGAGAGTATCACGACGCCGGCCAGGAGCTGGTCGGTCTGCATTAAATTGCCGGCCTGCAGCACAAAGGCGCCGATGCCGTATTGGGCGCCGATCATTTCCGCGCTCACCACCAGCAACAGCGCGACCGACGCGGTGATGCGAAAGCCTGCGAGGATCGAGGGCAACGCGCCCGGCCAGATCACGCGGCGCACGATCAAGTGGAACGGCACATTAAAACTCTGTGCCATCCGGATCAGGTTGCGCGGCACCGCGTCGACGCCGCTATAGACCGAGATCGCGGTGGAGAAGAACACGCCGAGCGCAATGGTCGCGATCTTCGGCTCCTCACCGATCCCGAGCCACAGGATCAGTAACGGCAGCAGCGCGATCTTCGGAATCGGAAACAGCGCCGAGATGAAGGTGATGCCGACGCCGCGCGCCAGCGTCGAGAGCCCGATCCCGAACCCGACGATGATTCCGGCGATGGTGCCGAGGATCCAGCCCGACCCGATCCGCATCACCGACCACGACAGATGCTGCCAGAGCGCGCCCGACAGCGCGAGCTTGTAGATCGCGACAACGATCGCCGAAGGCGCGGGCAGGAACAGGGCATTGACCCAACCGGCGCTGCCGGCGAGTTGCCACAGCGCGATCACCACCGCCAGCGCGATCCAGCCGGAGTAGCGGCCCGCACTCGGCAAAAAGCCCCCGCCGCGGAACGCCACCGGCCGCGGCCTGGCCTCGTCCGCTGGCGTGTCCTGCGGCGCGCGGTCAAGCATACTGGACCTCGCGCTCGGCGTCGATCGCCTCCTCGCGGATCAGCGACCACAAATCATTTTGGATTGCGAGCAATTTTCCGCGCGCATCGATCTCGCCGCGCTCGGCCCGCGTCATCGGGATGGTAACGACTTCGCGGACGCGGCCGGGACGGCGCGACAGCACCACGATGCGATCCGCGAGGCGAACGGCCTCCTCCAGATTATGCGTGACATAGACGGCGCCCATCGAACCATCGGCGAGCAGGCGGATAAAATCCTCCATCAGCAATTCGCGGGTCTGCGAATCCAGCGCCGACAGCGGTTCGTCCATCAGCAGGATCGCCGGCCGCACCGCCAGCGCCCGCGCAATGCCGACGCGCTGGCGCATGCCGCCGGACAATTGCTTTGGATAGGCGCCGCGAAAATCCGCAAGACCCGTGCGGCGCAGCGCGTCATCGACCACGGCGCGGCGCTCGCCCATCCCGAGCGCGGTATGGACCAGCGGAAATTCCACATTGGCTTCCACCGTGCACCAGGGCAGCAGCGCGAAATCCTGGAATACGAAGGTCAGCGGATTGAGGCTATTGGCCGGCGGCGCGCCGCGCAACTCGGCCTGCCCTTCACTCGACCGCAGCAGGCCGCCGAGGATCGACAGCAGCGTGCTCTTGCCGCAGCCGGAGGGCCCGACGATCGCCACCACCTCGCCCGAGCGCACGGTGAACGACACGTCGTCGAGCACTTCGAGCGCGCCGAAGCGGTGGCTGATATGGTCGGCGATCAGGTCCATGGCAATCCATCCACTGCGTCATTCCGGGATGGTGCGTTAGCACCAGACCCGGAATCTCGAGATCCCGGGTTCGCTTCGCGCCCCGGGATGACGGCTTCGCCGTCAATCCGCCTTCACAAAATCTTTCGCGATGATCGCATCCACGCCAAATCCCTTGTCGACGAAACCCTGCTCCTGCAGCCAGCTGATCTGGTTGGCGACGTTCTTGACGTCGAGTTTGCCGTCGGGATCGATATAGGCGCAATTGCCGACCACCTGCTCGACCGGCAGATTGGTGTATTTGGCGATGATCTCCAGCAACGGTTTTGTCCTGTCGTTGATCGCGGCCTTGCCGTCCTTGACGGAGGCCAGGATCACATCGTGATATTCGCGATCGGCGCGGACCAGCGCGCCCAGCAATTTCGTCACCAGCGCAGTGTTGGCCAGCGTCTTCGGGGAAGCGAACACCGCGCCCAATTGCCACGGCGTCTCGTCGCCGACCCAGCCGAGGAATTTGGCGCCGTCGGAATCCATCAGCGTGCGCGCGGTCGACACCGGCAGCAACGCCGCATCGACGGTTTCGCCCTTCAGCGCGGCGGCGGCATTTGACAGCGATTGCAACGGCAGCACCTTTACGTCCGCGAGCTTGAAGCCATATTTGTCGGCGAGCAGGCCCAGCGAATAATGAAAGCTGGAGCCGACTTGCGTTACCGCGATGCGTTTTCCGGCGAGATCCTTCGGCGTCTTCAGCCCGGCGGCATAGGCGTTGTTGCTGGCGAAATAGCCGATCAGGGGATAGCCGGCCTTCTCGCGGCTCATGCCGCCGATCACCTTCAGCGTGCCCTTGCCGGCAAGATTGTAAAGTCCCGCTGTAAAAGCGGTGATCCCGAAGTCGACGTCGCCCGACGTGGTCGCCACCGCAATCGGCTGCGCGGCGTCGAAGAATTTCAATTCGATGTCGAGGCCGGCCTCGCGGAAATAGCCCTTGTCCTGCGCGATGAATACCGGCGCCGACGAGGACAGCCGCAGCACGCCGATTTTCGCCTTCAACGCGTCGGCCCGCGCAATCCCGCTTGCCCCGATCGCCAGCAGGGCAGCCAAAGCGAGCCGTGCAAATCCCGTCATCCGTTCCCTCCGTAAACGCCTAGAGCCCTTCTGGCACGTTCTGGCCGCGGCCGATAAAGGCGCCCTGTTGTTGCAACGCTTGTTGCAACTTTTCAACGGCGATGTCGCGTGGAATCGTGTTGCCGGACAGCGCCAGATCGGCGGCGATCCCGACCGCCTCGCCCATCGCAAAACAGGCGCCGGAAACCCGTGCCGCCGACTGGCCCTCATGGGTCATCGAGGCGCAACGCCCGGCCATCAGCAGGTTGTCGATCCCCCGGGGCACCAGCATCCGATACGGCAATTCGTTGAAGCCGCGCGATTCCGGAATCGGCGGGAACTTGAAGATCACGTCGCCCGCGACATGGGATTCCATCGGCCAGCCATTGACGCCGATCGAATCCTCGAACGAGGCGCAGCCGAGTACATCCTCGCCCGAGAGCATGTAGCCGCCGACCACGCGGCGGGTCTCGCGGATACCGAGCTGCGGCGGCAGGTCGACGATGTAGGACTTTTCAAAGCCGGGCACGGTGCGCAGGAATTCGAACGCTTCGATCGCCTGGCGGCGGCCGGCGATCTCGCCGCGCGTAAGATCGTCGGGCTCGAGGCCGTTGACGGCCGTGCCGTCCTCGCGCGCGAGCTGGGTGAAATTCACCCGCCATTCGATGGCGTGGCGCTGTGGGCGCACGATCGCGGCCTTGCGCGGAAACTTATGGGTGCCGGCGGCTTCGGCCTTTTCCATCAAGGCCGGAATGGTCCGCCAGGCCTCGCCGGCCTTTTCGGGATCGATGCCGTTGAGGCGGAACATCATCGATGGGTAGAGCATGCTGCCGGCATTGTCGCCGACCTCGAACGGCGCGCCGGCCCAGGCCGCGAGATCGCCGTCGCCGGAGCAATCGATATAGATGCCGGCGCGCACCGCCTGTCGACCGGCCTTGGTCTCCACCATCAGCGCATCGATCCGCCTGACATCATGCATCACCACGCCGGCGCCGAGCGCGTGAAAGAGGATATCGACCTTGTGCGCGGCCAGCAGATCGTCGGCCGCGATCTTGTAGGCCGCGGTGTCATAGGCCTGTGCGAGGATTTTTCCGAGAATGAGATGCGGTGCGTTCAGCCCGCCGAGCCGGTCGATGCGATCAAGCAGGTCGGTGGCGATGCCCTGCACCACCCGGTGCATCTCGCCATGGACGTTGGCGTGCAGCCCGCAAAAATTGGTGACGCCCGCGGCCGTACCCATGCCGCCGAGGAAGCCATAGCGCTCGATCAGCAGCGTGCGCCGGCCGGCCCGCGCGGCGGCGACGGCGGCGGCAATGCCGGCGGGTCCACCACCCAATACGGCGACGTCATATTCGCCGTAGAGCGGAATTTGGCGTGCGGGTTCTTCGATGGTTTTGGAGGGCAAATGGCGGTTCCCGGCTAAGGCGCTGGTATCATGCCCTTCGCAGGGGATTTTGGCCATCTGTCAAACGGTTGAAACCCGGACAGAAGACGTTGCTCCCGACGCGCGAAATTGAGAAGGTAGACATGAAAGGACGACCATCTTGAAGTTCCTCGCGCCCCTCATGCTCGGCCTCTTGTTCATCGCCTCCCCGGCGCCGGCGGAAATCGAACAATGCCGGTTTGTCCAGGCGAAAGCCGAGCGGGAGGCCTGCTACCAGCGCCAGCAGGCGGCACTGGCCGAAAAGCGCAAGCAGGCCACTGCCCGTGACGCTGCAATGACGACGTCATCGCCGGAGCAAATGAGCGCAGAGGACGGCGCGCTCAAAGCCACGCTGCGCAGCATCTGCCGCGGCTGCTGAGCACCTCGCAAAACTATCCTTTGCCTGCGCCCCAATTCGCCGCGCGTTTTTCGGCGAACGAGGCCAGTCCCTCGGAGGCTTCCGGCGTCTGGCGCTTGGCCGAATGCATTTTGACCAGGCGCGTATAGGCGTCGTCATCGACGCTCATGCCGCCAAAGGAACTCTCCAGCGCCAATGCCTTGGTTTCGGCCAACGCCTCCGGCCCGTTGGCCAGCAACAGATCCACGGTTTTCGCGCCTGCGGTTTCCAGCTCCGCCAGCGGCACCACCTCGTGCACCAGACCGATGCGCCGCGCATCCTCGGCGCCAAAGCGCTCGCCGGTCAGGGCGTAGCGGCGCACCTGGCGCACGCCGATGGAATCGCAGAGCTGCGGGATGATGATGGCGGCCGTCAGGCCCCAGCGGACTTCCGTGATCGAGAACAGCGCATTGTCGGCCGCGATCACCACGTCGCAGGCCGAAATAATACCGGTGCCACCGCCGAAGCAGCCGCCCTGCACCAATGCCACCGTCGGGATCGGCAGCGTATTGAGCCGCTGCACCGCCTCGAATGTGGCGCGCGACACCGCCTCGTTCTCGGCGGGCGATTTCGGCCGCACGCCATTGATCCATTTCAGGTCGGCGCCGGCCTGAAAATGCTTGCCGTTGCCCTTCAGCACCACGACGCGCAGATGAGGCTTTTTGCCTAGCTCATCCATCGCCGCGAGCACGCCGTTGATGAGGCCGGCATCATAGGCGTTGTTCACTTCCGGGCGATTCAGCGTGACCGTCGCGACGCCGCGTTGATCGAGATCCCATAACACCGGATTGGCAGTCATTGTCGGTCCTTTATTGGTTGCCCTTGTTTCGCCGGGCAATATGCCGATCCGCCGCCGATTGATCTATCCCTTTCGGCGATGCCTGCGATGCAATCAGCTTCGCCAGTTGCGCTGCGGCGCAAGCTTGTGGAAACTGGCGCCTGTCGCCCCTTCAGCAGGAAATCAACGCCATGCGGATATGTGTTTTCGGTGCAGGCGCCGTCGGCAGCCATTTTGCGGTGCGGCTGGCGCTGGCCGGGCACGATGTCTCCTGCGTGATGCGCGGACCGCATCTGGACGCCGTCAAGGCCAATGGCCTCACGCTGCGCGTTGGGGAAACCGAATTCAAGGGTAAAGTGCGCGCCTCTGATGATCCCGCCGATCTCGGCCCGCAGGATGTCGTGATCAGTACGCTGAAGGCGACCGGGGTCAGCGCACTCGCCACCGGCCTGAAGCCGCTGTTGCGCGACGATACCGCGGTGGTCTTCGCTCAGAACGGAATCCCCTGGTGGTACGATATCGGGCTTCCCGCAAAACATCCGCAGACACCCGATCTCGCCTTTCTCGATCCAGGCGGAAAGTTGCGCGCTGCGATCCCGAAAGCGCGGATCGTCGGCGGCGTGGTGTTTTCGTCCAACGAGGTTGTCGCCCCCGGCGTGGTTGCGAATTTGTCGCCGGAGCGGAATCGGTTGCAGGTCGGAGAATGCGATGACCGCCAGAGCGAACGGATCGCGCGGCTGCGTGCCGCACTCAATGACGCCGGAATCGAGTCGCCTGAAATTGCCGAGATCCGGGAGACGATCTGGTCCAAACTGCTGACCAACATGTCGATGTCGGTGCTGTGCCTATTGACCGGCCAGACCGCCCGCGGCGTCCGAGACGATCCGGCGCTAGCCGATGTCGTGCCGCGTCTGCTGGATGAGGCCAACAGCATTGCCCATAGCTGTTACCCCGAGGTCAAGCGCGTCACCCGCACCGGGCCCGCGCCCGCCCACAAGCCGTCGATCCTGCAGGACTACGAACTCGGCCGCGCCATGGAGATCGACGTGCTGGTACGCGCCCCCGCGGCGTTCGCCCGCGCCGCCGACCTTTCGACACCAATGCTCGATCTGATGGCGGGGCTTGCGATCCGCCAGGCCCGCGACAAGGGGCTTTACCAGGCCGGTTGAAGAAATCGATGCAGGCGATCAGAGCGCCTGCAAGCCCAGCCGATCGAACAGCTTGCGGTCAGCCTCGTTTTCGGGATTGCCTGCCGTGAGCAAGGTATCGCCGACAAAGATCGAGTTGGCGCCTGCGAAGAAGCAAAGCGCCTGCATCTCGTCGCTCATCGCCGAACGGCCCGCCGATAGGCGGACAAAGGATTTCGGCATCATGACACGGGCAAGCGCAATGACGCGGACAAACTCGATCGGTGCAATCGGCGCGGCGTCGGCGAGCGGCGTGCCCGCGATGGGAATCAGCATATTGATCGGAACGCTTTCCGGCGCTTCGGGCAGATTGGCAAGCGTCACCAGCATCTCGACGCGGTCGACTTCTTCCTCACCCATGCCAAGGATACCGCCGCAACAGACTTTCATGCCGGACTTCCGGATGTTTTCGAGCGTGTCGAGCCGGTCGGAAAAGGCGCGGGTCGAGATGACCTTTGGGTAATAGCGCTCTGAGGTATCGATATTGTGGTTGTAATAGTCGAGCCCTGCCGCGCTGAGACGGTCGGATTGCTCGCGGTCCAGCATGCCCAACGTCATGCAGGTCTCAAGACCGAGCCGTTTCACCGCGCCGACCATTTCAACGATGGCATCCATGTCGCGCGGCTTCGGATTGCGCCATGCGGCGCCCATGCAGTAGCGCGTGGCGCCGCCTTCCTTGGCCTTGCGCGCTTCGGCGACCACCTTTTCGACCTCCATCAGCTTGGAAGCAGCAAGGCCGGTCGAATGATGCGAGGACTGGTTGCAATAGCCGCAATCCTCGGCGCAACCGCCGGTCTTGATGTTGAGAAGCTTGCTCAACTGCACGCGATTGGGATTGAAGTGCTGCCGGTGAATCGATTGCGCCTTGAACAACAGGTCGTTGAACGGCGACTGGTAAAGCGACCAGGCCGCCTCGCTGGTCCAGGCCGGTGATGCCGCCGGTGCCGTCGTGGAAGTCGCCCCGGTCGTCAGTTCAAGCATCGAAACTCTCCGAAATGATCGATTTCGATGTGCTCATCGCACGACGACGCGACTGTGGCCAGTCACACTCACGTTTCCAGGAAATGGATTCCCGGAGTACGGAATACGGGAATGTTGACCAGGTACCGGCGGCCGTATCACTCTGCGACTCGGCACGATCGCGAAAAAAATGAAAAGGAACCGAATATGCACATCAAAGGCAAGGTCTGTGTCGTTACCGGTGCGGCAAGCGGGATCGGCGAGGCGGTGGCGCGGGCTTATGCCGAAGCCGGCGCGCGCGGCGTTGTCGTTGCCGACCTGAAATCCTCGCGCGACCGGCTAGCGAATGTTGCCGGCGACATCGACGGACTGGCTGTCACAGCCGACGTCGGCCTCGAGGAAGACGTCAAGGCGCTGATCGCGGCGGCCGAAGACAAATTTGGCCCGGTCGACGTGTTCTTCTCCAATGCCGGCCTGTCGCGCAAGGGACAGGAAAGCGCATCCGACGCCGACTGGGACATCAGCTGGCGGGTCCATGTCATGAGCCACGTGTTCGCGGCGCGCGTGCTGGTGCCGGGCATGCTCGCGCGCGGGTCAGGCTATCTGCTCAACACCGCCTCCGCCGCCGGCTTGTTGGCGTCGCTGAACTCGATGCCTTACGGCGTCACCAAGAATGCCGCCGTCGCACTCGCCGAACATCTCGCTATTCAATATGGCGACCGCGGCATCCGCGTATCCGTGCTTTGCCCGCAATCGGTACAAACCGGCATGACGACGCCCGGCCCTAGCGCCGCGCGGGTCGATGGCGTGCTGCAGCCGCCGGAAGTGGCGAGGATGGTGATCGAGGCGATGGAGGCCGAACGGTTTCTGATCCTGTCGCACCCGCAGGTCGCCGAATACATGCTGCGCAAGGCGTCGAGCCGGGAGCGCTGGCTCTCTGGAATGCGGCGGCTGCGCGACAAGGTTTATGGCGCGCCGCAATCGGCCTGAATGGGTTGAATTATTTCTTCGGCGCAAACGGCGCCAGCAGCCCGGTATAGTCCTTGGCCATGGGCAACGCGTAGGAGCCGCGCCGCGATGTCGTGAGTTTCAATCCGACCAGCGCCTCGGCCTGTTTCACCGCGGCCGCGACACCGTCGACGACGGGAACGCCGAATTTCCGCGACAGTTTTGCCGCGAGATCGGCCATCCCCGCACAACCGAGCACGATGGCCTCGGCGCCCTTGTCCAGCGCGCGCGCAATCTCGGCGTCGAGCTTTTGCTCCGCGCCCGAGCCGGGCTTTTCGAGATCGAGCACCGCGACGTTGCAGGCGGTGACCTGCGCCCGTTCCGCAAAGCCATAACGCCGCACCAGTTCTTCCAGCGGCACGATCGAGCGCGGCAATGTCGTCACGACCCCGATGCGCTTGGCAATTTGCCCGGCCGTCAGCAGCGCCGCCTCGCAAATCCCGACCACCGGAAACGGTGCCACCGATCGTGCCGCATCGAGCCCGGTGTCATCGAAGCAGGCGATAATGCCGGCGTCGGCGTCGGGCGTGTTCAGGAAGGCCTGGATCAGGCCGGGAACGGCGAAGGCCTCGTCGTAAAATCCCTCGATCGAGACCGGCCCCATCGCTGACGTGATGTCGACGATGACTGTCCCCGGCGCCGCCACCGCACGCGCGGCTTCGCCGATGGTCTTGGTCATGGACGCGGTGGTGTTCGGATTAACGATAAGGATTTTAGCCATTGGGCCTGATTAGCATTCGCGGTGCGCTTCTGCCAACTATCCTGCGCCGATCTTGCCGGCCCATGCCGCGAACGCATCGAGCACCTCGGTCATTACCTCGCGGTCGTTGCGTCCCGAACTTTTCAGCACGTGGAAGGAATGGTCGGCCTCTTTCACAAGGTGCAGCGTCGCAGGTTTACCCAGTCGTTTGACCACAGGTTCGAGCAAGCTCAATTCCGCCAGCGCGTCGCGCGTGCCCTGCAGGAACAGCATGGGGATGGCGACATCGGCGAGATGTTTGGCGCGGTCGTTGGAAGGCTTTCCGGCTGGATGCAGCGGGAAGGCGAAGAAGGCAAGCCCGCGAACGCCGGGTAAGGCATGAAGCGCTTGCGCCTGCGACGTCATCCGGCCGCCGAACGATTTACCTCCGGCGATCAACGGCAGCCCAGCACAATTTCGGGCGGCTTCCGCCACTGCGGCTCGCACAGCAGCGTGGGCAACCGCCGGTGCATCCGGCCGCTTGCTGCCCTTTTCCATGTAGGGAAACTGATAACGCAGCGTCGCAATGCCACGCTCGGCGAGGCCCGCCGCGATCGTCCCCATCGATGCATGGGCCATGCCGGCGCCCGCCCCATGCGCGAACACGTAGCACGACCGCGCCTGCGGCGGCTTCATCAGCAAGGCGGACACCGGGTCCGCGTTGGCGATCTCGATCTTGAGCGGTTGCGCGGCGGCGGCTTTCAAATCAGCGATCCCGGGGTATGTTATCACTTGATTCTACATTCAGACGCGGTGCACGCAAATGCCTCGGCAAACGCACTCGGCTGATTTGAACGGCAGCATTTGCTCCCGGCAAAATGATCCGACGTGTGACATCGGGTTTGTGGACAGGCCGGCAATGCCACTATAAGATGGCGTATTGTTCGATCACACGCCAAAGATGAACACATCCTTGGCGATTTCTTAATGAGATGCGAATATTGCGCGCTCGGGCAGTGCAATTGGAACAGGGGCGGGGCATGCGCGGCAGGACAAAGATTATTATCGCAGCCTTGGTCGCTTTCGCCGGCTACTCATTTTTCAAGGATGATATCGCACAGCTCTGGGACAATCTTCATGTAAAGATCGCCGAGTATCCGGCGCCGAAGAAAACCGTGTGGCTCGACCAGGGCATCACCAAGGAAAAGCTGAGCTGGTTCTATCACGCTGACCAGGGCACGCGGACGTTTGGCTTCCCCTACGACTGGTTCATGGCGCTGGAGCAGCCGACGATCCCGTGGCTGATCTTCACCAAGGTCGATGATTTCAGTGATACCGCCTATCTCGACCGCTACGGCTTCATCCCGGATACCATCATCCCCGACCAGAAGGCGCTTCCGATCGGTTTCGCCAAGGGCACACCGATGCTGGATCCGTCGGGCGCGCCGTGGAAGAACCCGCGCACCAAGGAAGACATGAGAGGCGTAGGCCTGACCTGCGCCGCCTGTCACACCGGACGCTTCACCTACAAGGACACCGCTGTCGTCATCGACGGCGGGCCGGCGCTCACCAGTCTCTTTTCGTTGAAGCAGGGCATGGGCGTCGCGTTGCTGCTGACACGCGTTATTCCGACCCGGTTCAACCGTTTCGCCGAGAAAATCCTGGGACCGGATTCGACGATCGCCGATCGCGAGACGCTGAAAAACCAGCTCAGCCAGGTCCTGAAACAGTACGGTGAAATCCAGGCGCTGGAAAAGCGCGTCGCCTCGCAGAGCGTCCTCGAAGGTTATGGACGGCTGGATGCGCTGAACCGGATCGGCAACCAGGTGTTCTCGATCGACCTGAAGAAGCCGGAGAACTACGCGGGCTCGTCGGCGCCGGTGCATTATCCGCGGATCTGGAACACGCCGTGGTTCGACTGGGTGCAGTACAACGGCTCCATCATGCAGCCGATGGTACGCAACGCCGGCGAATCGCTCGGCGTCTCGGCGGAGCTCAACCTGACCGATCCGTCGAAGGGTCTCTATAAATCGAGCGTCAACGTCAAGTCGCTCGACGACATGGAGGCGATGATCAAGGGCACCAAGCCGCCGAATCCGACAACCTTCTTCGACGGCCTGAAGTCGCCGAAATGGCCCGCCGAGATCCTGCCGCCGATCAACGCGACGCTGGCCGGCCAGGGCGCTAAACTCTACGAGACCCATTGCCAGGAATGTCATCGCCCGCCGATCAACAGCCCGGCGTTCTACGACTTCAACAACAAGAAATGGTGGACCAAAAACCAGGCGGGCGAAGCGATCCTGATGGTCGAGAACATCAAGATCTCGCATATCGGGACCGATCCCGCCCAGGCGGAAGACATGGCGAGCCGCACGGTCGCGCTGCCCGAAAATCTCGGCATCAAGGACAACCGGTTCGGCTTCGCGCTCAAATATGTCGTCGAGAACACCGTCAACTACATCTACGACCGGCGGAAACCGTCACCGAGCGAAGCCGAGCGCCGGATCCTGAACGGCAACATGCCGAACGACATCCAGGCCGAGCTTGAATACAAGGTCCGCCCGCTCAACGGCGTCTGGGCGACGCCGCCCTATTTGCACAACGGCTCGGTTCCCACCGTCGACGCGCTGCTTGGTCCGCCCGAAGAAAGGCCGAAGAAATTCTATCTCGGCCACCGCGAATACGATCCGGAGAAACTCGGCTACAAATACGACCCGTTCCCCAACGGCTTCGAATTCGACACGACGATTCGCGGCAACTGGAATACCGGACACGAATTCCGCAAGGAGTACAGCAAGGACAGGGAGATCAAGGGGGTGATCGGGCCCGCTTTGTCCAGCGACGATCGCAAGGCGATCATCGAATATCTGAAGACGCTGTAACGCGCCGGCAGATTTGCCGTTGATACCGCCGGGCCCGCACATCGCGCGGCCCGGCACAGCGGTGCGGCGTGCTGTCTCAGGCACCGCTCCCGCGCTGCAATCACCGGATCGCATAGCCGGTCGGCGTTGTGACGCAATTGACCGCCGGCGTGCTTTCGGCAGATGCTGCTGTCATGCAGGATCAACAACAACGCCCACCGGAAGGTGACGCCGTCTTCGACGCCGTGATCGTCGGCGCCGGTTTCGCCGGTATGTACATGCTGCACCGCCTGCGCGGCCTTGGCTTTACCGCGCGGGTCTATGAGGCCGGGGGCGGCGTCGGCGGCACCTGGTACTGGAACCGCTATCCCGGCGCGCGCTGCGACGTCGAGAGCATGCAGTATTCCTTTTCGTTTTCGGAAGAGCTCGACCAGCAATGGGACTGGTCGGAGAAGTACGCGCCGCAGCCGGAGATTTTGGCCTACGCCAATCACGTCGCCGACCGGTTCGATCTCCGCCAGCACATTCGGTTCGATACGCGCGTCACCGTCGCTGATTTTGATGAGGCCGCCAAGGGCTGGCGCATCGAGACCGACCGTGGCGACAAGGTATTCGCCAAATTCTGCATCATGGCGATCGGCTGCCTGTCGGCGGCGAACCATCCGCCTTTCAAGGGGCGCGAGGACTTTAAAGGACCGGTCTATCATACCGGCGAATGGCCGCATCAGGGGGTGGATTTCACCGGGCTTCGCGTCGGCATCATCGGCACCGGATCTTCGGCGATCCAGTCGATCCCGATCATCGCGCAGCAGGCGCAATCGCTGACCGTGTTCCAGCGCACCGCGACCTATTCCGTTCCGGCCTGGAACGCGAAACTGACCCCGGAATATCGCCAGTCGATCAAGGCCGACTATCCCGCCTTGCGCGCCAAGGCGCGGGCGCGTCCGACCGGCTTCTATTTCCCCTTCAACATGAAGCCGGCGCTGGAAGCCTCGCCTGAGGAACGCGAGCGGCTGTACGAGGAAGCCTGGGTGCGCGGCGGGCTGCCGTTCCTCGGCGCCTTCGGCGATCTGCTGTTCGAGAAGGAAGCCAACGACACCATCGCCGAATTCGCGCGCACCAAGATCCGCAAGCTCGTCAGAGATCCCGCGACCGCCGACCTGCTGTGTCCTTCCAACGTGTTCGGCTGCAAGCGTCTCTGCGTCGATACCGGCTATTTCGAAACCTATAACCTGCCGCATGTGAAACTGGTCGACGTCTCCAAAACGCCGATCGAGCGCTTCACGGCGAAAGGCATCGAGGTCGACGGTACCGAATATCCGTTCGACGCCATCGTCTCGGCGACCGGCTTTGCCGCCATGACCGGATCGTTCGACAAGATCCGCATCACCGGCCGCAACGGGCAGACGCTGGCCGAGAGATGGCGCGCCGGCCCCCGCGCCTATCTCGGCGTCGCAACCGTCGGCTTTCCCAACCTGTTCACGATCACCGGACCGGGCAGCCCGTCGGTGCTGGCGAGCATGATCCAGGCGATCGAACAGCATGTCGACTGGATGGCCGATTGCATGGCGCACCTGCGCGACATCGGCGCCGCAACCATCGAGCCGATCGAGCAGTATCAGGATGAGTGGGTCGAGCACGTCAACGAGGTGTCAAAAATCTCGCTGCGGTCGACCTGCAGCTCCTGGTATGTCGGCGCGAACATCCCCGGCCGTCCACGCGTCTTCATGCCCTATATCGGCGGCTTCCCGATCTATGTGCAGAAATGCAACGAGGTCATGAGCAACGGCTTTGAGGGCTTTGTGATCGACGGCGCCGACCCACGCAATGAAGCGCCGCGGGTGCGGCTGACGGAACGCTGGCGCGTCCCGCTCGACATCGACGTGATCTCGCCCGCGGCGGTCGCCGCCCGGCGCGTGCCCGTGGTGTGACGACAAGGCCGTCGGGCAGGCTTCGCAGCACTCAGGCCTGCGGCGGCCGCAACGCCGGCTTTCGGCTTTTCTGGCTGGCATTGTCGCGGGTTACGAACGTCGCGCCCAGCTGATTGCCATTGACCCACGCCAGCTCACAACGGCGGAAGACCTTTCCTGTTGTCGAAAGCGCCAGGAAGAACTCCTTGGTGATCGTCCGGTCCAGCGGATGCTCGAGGGTCAACTTCGCTCCGGTGGCGGAGACGTCCTCCATCATCACGTCATGGCACCAGGTGCCATCGATGGCCAAGATGCGAGCCGCCACGCCGCGCGCGAATACGACGCGGCTGTGCTTTCGCTGTTCAGTTCCCATGACTAGTTTCAATTCCCAGGTTTGCCGTCATGCGCCTTGGTTCCCGACTCCCGGAAAGGCGCGTGGCTTCCGGCAAGTCTGCATCGGTTTCAGTCGTTTGCGGCGTCGGCACCGCTCGCCGCTTCGCGAAGCCGGACTGCACCTTGCCTGCCAGCGTCACTTCCGTATGCAGCTGAAATCGTCCGAGAATGGTTTTTCTTTCGAATTCGCCTTCGAGACTTATCAGCTGTAGTGAGGCAATGATCTGTTCAACCCGGCCGCCGCGGCCGAGCGGCAGCAAAAGCCGTTCGCAATCCACGCGATTCCCGTTGGGGTCCGCCGTGGTGAATACGGTATAGATCGCACAGCCGGTGTCGGCACATTCGTTGGCCGCATCCAGGGCAAAATTCCGCGCAAACTCGGGAACCACCTCGTCCATCGTCTTTCCCGCCCAGGACGAATGGAAGGCTTCAGTGACGCTCTTGCCCTGGTAGAGCGACCGAAACCGACGCGTTGCGCCGTCTTCCTCGATCGTCCACACCACCAGTTGCTTCGGGTCATGCATCCGCGAACCGGGCCTGAAATCTTCCAGCGAAGGAAAATCGCAATCGCGCGACAGCTGATCCCAGAGCGATGCCAGAGTGCGCTGGCTGATCGACTTGATCGCGTGGATCGAGACGCTCTCGAATTTCATTCAGCCCTCGCGATCGTGACGGGCGAATATGTCGCCCGTCACGTGAAGGGACGCTAAATCCAAGTATCGGAAATCGGCAGCGCCATGAATTCCGGCCTGGCAGGATGTCGCGGCCTCCCGCGACGCCGCATCTTTAGAAAAAATTAATCATGATGATCGACGGTGCGCGGGGGCGGCCCCGGGTCCGGGCGCATGCCGAAACCGGATTTCGAATGCTGTTCGAGGGGCTTTCATCGTCGGCGGCCCTGACCGTGACCCATTTCACGGATATCGACCGCTTTTGCTCGACCGAGGTGGTCGGCGAGACGCGCATCATACCACTGCGGTTGAAAGCGTTTTCCGCGGCACAGGCCAGTCTTGTCCTGCCGTCCTGCCAATTGGTCCTGCTGCAATCGTTTCCGAGGATCATGGATGCCGGGCTGCAGACCTCGGGTGCATTTGCCGTCGTTCCCATGACCGGGAATGCCGAGGCTGTCGTCAACGGCGTCGCGATCGACAGCCGCTCGTTGATGTTCCTGCGCGGCAAGGATCCGGGCCAGATCGTCGAACCCCGCGGCAATCTGTACGCCATCATCAACTTCAATTCGCCGATGCTTGGGCGTGGTTGGCCCGAAGGCGAGAACAGATTTCATTTGTTCAAGGCAGATTCAGCCGCCATGGCGGACTTATGCCGGACGATACTCGGCATGTTCCGTTCCGCCTCCGCGGTTCCGGCGCACCTGGAAGTATTCGGCGTCGCAAGGGCGATGGAGGAATCCCTGATATCGGCGCTCGATGCCGCGTTTGCAGGGGTCGCTCCGCTGTCCCGGGCGGGAAAGCTCTCGCTCAATCGCTATGCCCAGATCGTCAGCAAATTCGACGAGGTTCTGACGCTGAGCCCGGCCGCTGTTCACTACAGCGAAGAACTCGCGCAGCGTTGCGGCGTGTCGGTGCGTACGCTTCAGACCGCCATCATGACAATCCGCGGAATGAGCATTCACCATTACCTTCGTCACCGTCGCCTATGGACAGTGCGGCAGCGGCTCATGGTTGGCGGCCCCGGATTGACCGTCAAGGCGTGCGCGCTCGCCAATGGCTTCTGGCACCTCGGCGAATTTGCCGCCGCCTACCGCGCAGCATTCGCCGAGACGGCTGCGCAGACCCTGGCGAGGACGCACCACTAGCCCACTCACCGCGCGTTGCTATCGGCTGACCACCAGCCGCAACGGCGGCTTGATGGTCTCGTCGAGTTCGGCCTTGAACTCGTGCACGCGCGGATGGTCGGAATAAGCGGCGCATTTTGTGTATTGATTGACCGAACGCACAAGGGCGCGGCGCTCGTCGGCCCGCTTCGTCACCTGCGGGCTGGAGAGCCGCAGCACCATTTCGCCGAGCTGTACCAGCAAATCGTCGATCGCAGGGTCTATCGCGGCAACATTCCTCATTGCGCGTCTCCTTTTGGAAGGAGCAATGAACGGCCCCGACGACGGTACCCGGTCCCGATCGATAATCAGGCGTGAACGGGGAACCAGCCTATCGACACGCGCGCAAATTCCGCTTGATGGAATTCCTATCCATTTAGCGAAAATGACGACGTTGCTATTCGATGACCTCGTCGACCGTCGCCAACAGCGCGGCGGGAACGCTGAGTCCGAGCGCCTTCGCGGTCTTGAGATTGACGATCATTTCAAACCGGGTCGGTTGCTCGACCGGCATGGTGGCCGGCTTTTCACCGCGCAGGATGCGATCGACATACCCTGCGGCCTGACGGAACAGGCCGGGGAGATAAACGCCGTACGCCAACAGCCCGCCTTCATCGACGAAATCACGCACCGCGGAGACGACCGGCAATTTCAATGTCAGGGCTTGCGCGACAATCTGCTTGCGAAAGCTGTTGGTGAATGGGTCGGGCGGCAACACCAGCGCGCCGCCCGGCTCGCGAGCGAGCGCGGCGATGGTCGCTTCGATCTCGGTCGGACTGGATACGGGCGCATCGGCAACCTCGACCGCAAACCTCTCCGCGACCGATTGGGCCGATTGCAGACCAACCCGCGAACCGGGATTGGCCGCGTTGTACATGAACGCCACGCGCCTGACCTGCGGCGCGATCTGCTTGAGCAGATCGATCCATTTCGCGCCAACGGTCGGCTCCAGATTAGACAATCCCGTAACGTTGCCGCCCGGACGCGACAGCCCGGCCACGAAACCTTGCGCCACCGGCTCGCTGACGCCGATGAAGACGATCGGCGTCACGGCGGCGATCCCCTGGAGCAACCGCAGCGCCGTGCTGGTGTTGACGACGATCACGTCAGGCGTCAGCCGGCCCAATTCGGCGATGACCTGACTCGTCCAGTCGGGCCCGAACGTGCCCCAGAGATAGTCCACCGCGATGTTGCGCCCCGCCACCCATCCCGCGCTTTCGAGGCCCTGGCGAAACGCCGCAGCCCGGGCCTGGCCTTTCGGATCGCTCTGCGCATAGAGCATCAACACCGCGACACGCCGCATGCGCGAAGGCGCCTGCGCGCCGGCTGCAATCGGCCATGCCACGGCGGCGCCGCCGATCAGGGTGAGGAATTCACGCCGCCGCATGTTGCGCCGCCAAAGAAATATCCTTCGCCATTCGCGAACTATAGCAGGCGGCTTCGCCTGCGTCCTGCAGCCATGCGGCAAAGCGAATTGCCGGGGGTGCACGTACCCCCTAATGTGCTGGCCAGTCCAACGCGAGATGTCCTGCATGGTTACGCCGCTCGATCCGATCATCGCCCAGATCATTCCGCTGTTGCCGCTGCGCGATCCCACGGCGATGACGCCGCAGAGCGCGCGCGATGCGCTGCGCGCGCTGGCGGATTCGCGTGCCGCGGTGCCACCGCCTGCGGTCGCGAGTGCGGAGAACATCAAGGTGAAGGGTGCGGCCGGCTTCCTTGCCGCGCGGATCTACCGCAACACCGCTGAGAAATCGCCGACGGTGGTGTTCTTCCATGGCGGCGGCTGGGTCGCCGGCGATCTCGAAACCCATGACCGCCAGGCGCGCCTGCTCGCGATCGAAACCGGCGCCGTCGTGATCTCCGTCGACTATCGGCGTCCGCCCGAAGTGCGCTTTCCCGGTGCGTTCGAGGACGCGTTCGCGGCCGTCAAGGACGTCGTCGAACGCGTTGCCGAGTTCGGCGGCGACATCAAGCGCATCGGCGTTGCCGGTGACAGCGCCGGCGGCAATCTGGCGGCAGTGACCGCGATTGCCTGCCGCGACGCAGGCATCAAGCTTGCGGCACAGTTGCTGGTCTATCCCGTCACCGACGCTTTCGGCAATTTCGCCGACACCAAGGAGAACGCACGCTTCCCTTCCCGCTCGGAAAACGCCGAAGGCTACTTTCTGTCGCGCGCGGTCATGGAATGGTTCTGCGGCCACTACCTCGCCAACGCCGCTGACGGCGCCGACTGGCGTGTGTCGCCACTGCGCGCGAAGAGTCTCGTCGGGCTGGCGCCGGCGGTGGTCACCACGGCGTGGTTCGATCCGCTGCGCGACGAAGGCAAGGCCTATGCGGATGCGCTGATCGCAGCCGGCGTCGCCACCAAATATTATGACGGTCCCGGCCTGATCCACGGCTATTTCGGCCTCGGCGAAGCATCGGAGGCCGCCAGGGGCGAGGCACAACGGGCCCGCGCTGATTTCAAGGCGATGCTGGCAGCTGGGGCCTGAAACCGAAGGCCTTGTCAGTGTCGTCCAGCTAGGCAACTATCCCTTCCAATCGGGCCGCCGACAGGTGCGGCGGGGTCGTTCGGACATCAAGATCCGACCAGGGAGGATAGACATGCTTGCATCCATCCGCATGCGCGGCGTTGCTGCCGTAGCATTGTTGCTCGCGACCAGCGCGATCGCATTGGCCGAAGGCCCCGTCACCGCCAAACCCGAGGAGACCGGTTTTTCGAGCGCCGGGCTCGCGCGCATCGATGCCTATCTCAAGAACGAGATCGCCACCGACAAGATTCCCGGGGCGATCATGCTGATCCAGCGCAACGGCAAGACTGCCTATTTCAGCAGTTTTGGCGTTCGCGATCCCGGCACCAAGGCGCCGATGACGCCGGACACCATCTTCCGCATCTATTCGATGTCGAAGCCGATCACCACGGTGGCGGCGATGATGCTGGTCGAAGAGGGCAAGTTGCAGCTCGACGAACCCCTGTCCAAATACATCCCGGCCTTTGCGGACGTGAAGGTCGGCGTCGAACGGAAAGGCGAGGACGGCAAGGTCGCACTCGATCTCGTCCCGGTCAGGCGCCCGATTTCGATCCAGGATCTGATGCGTCACACTTCCGGCCTGACCTATGGCTTCTTCGGCGAAGGCGCCGTCAAGAAGCTCTATGTCGAAGCCAACATGTTCGACGGGGACGTCGACAACGCCCAGTTTGCGGACCGGCTGGCCAAATTGCCGCTGGCCTATCAGCCCGGCTCGACATGGGATTACAGCCAGTCGACCGACATCCTCGGCCGCGTCATCGAGGTGGTCTCCGGCAAATCGCTTTATCAATTCGAGAAGGAGCGGCTGCTCGATCCGCTCGGCATGACCAATACCAGCTTCTATGTCACCGATGCGGCCCGGCAATCGCTGCTGGCCGAACCGTTTCCGACTGATCGCAAGATCGGCGCCGGTGCGGAAATGTTCGATCCGCGCATTGCGAAAAAGTGGGAGTCCGGTGGCGGCGGCATGATGTCCACGATCGGCGACTATGCGCGCTTCGCCGCGATGCTGGCCAATGGCGGCACGCTCGACGGCAAGCGGTATCTCAGCCCGAAGACCATCGCTTACATGGGCTCGAACCATGTCGGGCCGGGGTCCGGCGTGACCCCGGGACCGTATTATTTGCCGGGGCCCGGCTTCGGATTTGGGCTGGGCTTCGCCGTCCGCACCGACGCCGGTGTCAGCCCGATCGAGGGATCCGTCGGCGAGATGAACTGGTCGGGCGCGGGAGGGACGACGTTCTGGGTCGACCCGAAGGAAAACATGTTCGCCGTCTTCATGTCGCAGACCGTCATGCATCGCGGCAGGCACCGGATCGCGCTGAAAAATATCGTCTACGGCGCCTTCGACAAATAGGGCTCAATGTCGGATCATTTGAAGGAAGTGCCACCGGCCGCGGTGCTGTTGGGACGCGAGGTCATTTCGGTCGACCCCAACTCGGGAGAAGTGCGATTGCGCTTTCTGGCGCAAGCGCATTTTGCCAACCGTCACGGCACCGTCCAGGGCGGCATGCTGGCAGCGATGCTCGACTCCGCCACCGGCAATGCCGTGATGGCGAACCTCCCCGCCGATCGGACGGCGGTAACGACCCGGTTGGATACGACCTTCGTCAAGGCGGCGGCGTTGGGGCCGCTGATCGCGACCGCCCGTCTGGTTCAACAGGATGAGCGGTCCGCGATAGCCGAAGCGGAACTCGTCGACAGCTCCGGCCAGATCGTGGCCCGCGCCCGCGCCGAGTTGCGTGTCCGGGAGCGCCGCGGTTCTTAAGCCGCGCGTACGCCTGCGAGGAAGCTCGACACCTCGGCCTGCAGCGCCTGCAGCTTGCGGCCGAGGCGGTCGCTGGACGCCAGCACCCTATTCGCCTGCTCGCCGGTTTCCGTCGTCGCCGCGGTAACATCGCTGATGTTCTGCGAAACCTGGTTGGTGCCGGAAGCAGCCTTTTGCACGCTGGACGCAATTTCCTGGGTCGCGGCGCCTTGCTGTTCGACGGCGACCGCGATCGAGGACGAGATCTCGTTCACTTCCATGATGGTCGAGCGAATGCTCTGGATGTTTTCGACCACCTGCTGGGTCTCGGCCTGAATGGCGTTGATCTGCGTGCTGATCTCTTCCGTCGCCTTCGCGGTCTGGCTCGCGAGCGACTTGACCTCGCTGGCAACGACCGCAAAACCCTTGCCGGCTTCGCCGGCGCGCGCCGCTTCGATCGTGGCATTGAGCGCCAGCAGGTTGGTCTGGGATGCGATGTCGTTGATCAGGCCGATCACTTCGCCGATCTTGTGGGCGGCGACCGCGAGGCCCTGAACGGTCTCGTTGGTGCGCTGGCCGTCCGCAGCGGCCTTGTCGGCGATCTGTGCGGCCTGTCCGACGCGCTGGGTGATCTCGGAGATCGAGGCCGAGAGTTCTTCGGCTGCGGAGGCCACCGTCTGTACGTTCGCGGACGCTTCATGCGAAGCCATCGCCACCGCCTTGGAGCGGTCGCTGGCCTGGCTCGCGGTCTGGGACATCCCTTGCGCGGTGCCCTGCATGTCGCTCGCATCCCGGATGACGTCGCCAACGACGGCCTGGACGCTGGCTTCGAACTTGCTGGCCAGATCCATCATCGATTTGCGCTTCTCCGCATCGGCCGCAGTCTTCAGTTGCGCCTGTTCGGCATGCATCTTGGTGATTGCCTCGGCATTCTCCTTGAACACGCGCAGCGACTTGGCGAGCCCGCCGACCTCATCCTTGCGCGCCGTATACGGCACCTCGAAGGCGGTATCGCCGGACGCCAGCCGGTCGGTCAGGTTCGTGATGATCGTGAGCGGTCGCGTTACGCTGCGGCCGATGAAGAATGCGCTGATCAGCACCAACGCGAACACCGCCAGACAGACCAGCGCGAACATCTGCGCGGTCTGCCGGAACACCGCATCGACGTCATCGAGGTAGATGCCGGTGCCGATGATCCAGCCCCACGGCGCAAAGCCCTTCACATAGGAAATCTTCGACACCGGCTGCTCGAAGCCGGGCTTCGGCCACAGGTAGCTGTAGAAGCCGGCGCCCTGCGCCTTCACGACGTCGACGAACCCGATGAACAGCCGGTTGCCGTTCGGATCCTTCATCTCGCCGAGATCCTTGCCGTCAAGCTCGGGCTTGATCGGATGCATGATCATCTTCGGCGACATGTCGTTGATCCAGAAATACTCGACCTTGTCGTAACGCAGGCCCTTGAGTTCCTGGATCGCGGCCTGCTGCGCGTCGTCGCGCTTCAATTTTCCGTCGGCTTCCAGCTTCTGGTAGTGGTTCAGGATGCCGTAGCCGACGTCGATCATCTGTTGGGTCTTGGCCTGACGGTCCGTCATCATCTGCGCGCGCATGGTGGTGAGCGCAATCGGCGCCATGATCACCATGCCGGCGAGGCTGAGCCCGATCATGACAGCAAGCTTGAAGCTGATGCGGGAAAAGAACATCGGTCAAATCCTGGGCCTGAGACGGGGAAATTGCCGCTTCAATATAGCCGGGACCTGTTAGCGAAGTTTTAAGCATGCGCTGGGCTACCCGGAGCGGCGGGTTGCAG
>JBOHIT010000338.1:0-28573 GCA_050726155.1 Bradyrhizobium sp. | reverse complement strand
CCGCCCCTCTGGTCGGGTGAGACGGGCCAATTCATGCCGCTGATTTGCCCGACGAGGGAAGCGGTTTATTTTTGATTTCGGGGCTTGACACGACTTCCGAAAATCGGAAGTGATTTGCCCGTCGGGCAATTACCTGCCATATTGCGTCGTGAAGCCGAGATTGGCCCGCAAGGATCTGCGCATGACCATCCCGTTCAAGTCCATTCGCGCGCGCGCCGAGAAGCGCAAGGGCGGACCGAAGGCGCTGCAGAAATTGCTGCCGCCGAAGCCGGATCCGAAGGCGCTCGCCAAGCTCGGCGACGATCGCATTCTTGCCGAGATGACCAGGCGGGTGTTTTCGGCCGGCTTTGCCTGGAGCGTCATCGAGAACAAATGGCCCGGCTTCGAAAAGGCGTTCCTGGGTTTCAAGCCCGGGCCGCTGACGCTGCGGCCGGACGAATTCTGGGACGCGCTGATGAAGGATACGCGCATCGTGCGCAACGGCGCCAAGATCATGTCGGTGCGATCAAATGCCGGCTTCGTGCGCGAGATCGCCGGGGAACATGGCAGCTTCGGCAAATTTCTCTCGAAATGGCCATCCTCCGACCAGGCCGGATTGCTCGACCTCTTGTCCAAGCGCGGCAGCCGGCTCGGCGGCAACACCGGCCAGATGATGCTGCGCTTTCTCGGCTGGGACGGCTTCGTCACCTCAAAGGACATGGTGGCATGCCTGCGCGACGCCGGCGTCGATATCGCCGAGACCGTTACCTCGAAGCGCGACCTTGCCAAGGTGCAGGCGCAGTTCAACGCCTGGGCCGAGGAAACCGGGCTCGCTTACGTACAGCTCTCACGCATCTGTGCGATGTCGGCGGGCGAGAATTACAGTACCGAGACGCTGGCGCGATTCGTGGGCGGCGAGGAATAATAGGACCACGGTCCCGGATATCCTCATCCGACCTGACGTTGCTGCCCTGCCCAATATCTGGCCCGCAACGCTTTCTTGTCGACCTTGCCGACCGCGGTCAACGGCAGGCTGTCGACGAATTCCACGTGCTTCGGCACGTGCGTGCCGCCCTTGCGATCCCTGACCAGTTGCATCAACGTTTCGGCCTCCAGCCGCTTGCCCGCCTTGGCAACGACCAGCGCCGTCACGGCTTCACCCCATTTGGGATGCGGGACCCCGACCACCGCGGCCATCGCGACATCGGGGTGCGAGGACAGCACGTCTTCCACTTCGCGCGGAAAGACATTGAATCCTCCCGACACGATCATGTCCTTCTTGCGATCGACGATATAGAGATAGCCGCGCTCGTCGGCCCGCGCGATGTCGCCGGTGTGAAGCCAGCCGCCGGCAAACGTTTCGGCGGTTTGTTCGGGGCGCTTCCAGTAACCCTCCATCGCCTGGGCGGCGCGGACGCAGATTTCGCCGGCTTCGCCTTGTTTGACCTGCTCGTTGTTGTCGTCGAGCAGCTTCACGTCGCACGAGGCCAGGGGAAATCCGCAGGATGAAAAGAGTTCAGGGCGCCTGGCATCATGGTCTGCCCTCCGCAACAGACTGATCGGATAGCATTCGGTTTGCCCATAGAGCTGGCTGAATACCGGGCCGATACGCTGCATGCCCTCCAGTAGTCGCGTCGGCGACATCGGCGAAGCTCCGTAGAGGATCAGGTCGAGCGTCGACAGATCCGTGACATCGAGCTTTGGATGGTCGAGCATGACGTAGATCATGGTCGGAACCATCATGGTCACGTTGATTCTCTCGCGGGCGACAGCGGCAAGGAATTCGTCGGGATCGAATCCCCCCAACAAATGCACGGTACCGCCGCGAAGCAGCGACGGCAGCACAAAACTTCCGGAGACATGCGTGATCGGGGCCGCCGCAAGATAGCGTGGATGGTCCGGGAGCTCGAATTCGGCCGCGATCGACTGCGCGGTGGCGGCCACCGCCCGGTGACGGCGGATCGCGCCCTTGGAACGTCCGGTGGTGCCGCCGGTGTAGTTCACAATCGCATGGTCGTCGATGTGGGTGAGATCGACCGGGGACACGGCGCCGGCCTTGTCGGCGGCCAGCAGCAAATCTTGCCCGAACCCCGCGCATCCCATCGTGAACGTCACCTTGAGCGGCCGGGTGGCGTTTGCGGCAAGTTCCGCGCCCCGCTCGGCGTGGGTTTTGGGATCGACGATCAGGGCGGTCGCTCCGATATCTTCGACCACGGCAAGATGGTCGGAGAGCGAACCAAGCGGGTGCAGCCAGGTGATGAGGATGCCGAGGGCTTGGGCCGCAACGCTGGCGCACCAGGTTTCGGCACTGTTGGCGCTCAGGAGTGCCGCAACGTCTCCCTTCTTGAGACCGGCCGCGACCATCGCCGACTGCAAGGTTCCGATCAGCCCGGAAACGCCCGCATAGCTGAGATGGCCACCATTCCATGCAAAGGCCGTACGATCGGGAAATCGCGACAGCGCACGCAAAATCATCGTGGTGGTCGTCGGCGCGCAGCCAATTTGCTGGTTCATGTGTCGCTTTCCCGTGGTCAAGGCCACGCACATTTATCAGTCGGTCACACTGCCGACTTCGCCATTGATAATCGGCCCGAACAACTCCCAGACCTGCCCGTTGAAACGCCGCATCTGCATCTGTTCGACAGGGAAGAAGTCCGTCGGGCTGGTGTTGACCTTGATACCGGGAAGCAGGACATCGACCTCGAAATCCCGGAAACCCGCCGCCTGTCTCATGATATTTTTACGCGTGAGGTCGTCACCGCACCGCCGCAGCACCTCGATCAGGGTCTGCGTGGCCATGTAGGACGAGATGTAACCCTGGTCGGTCTTGTTGGCGCCCGGCATGTATTTGTCCATGAACGCGTGCCAGCCTTTCATCTTCACATCGTCGTTCCACGCCGGGTCCGACGGGTCCTTGGTGTAGGCCGTACTCATTATCCCCCTGGCGTTCTCAAAACCGGCCGGCTGCAGCACCGACCCGATCGAGCCGGACACGTTGCTGATGAAATGCGCCGGCTTCCAGCCAAGCTCGGCCACTTTCCGGATCGCCTGGGCGGCAAATCTTGGTGACGAGATGTCGACGAATACGTTCGCGTCCGCACTCTTCAGCCGGACGATCTGGGAATCCGCGGTCGGATCGGAGACTTCGTAGCTGGCCTCGGCGACGATCAGCGACGTCTTCTCGCCGAGACCGTCCTTCAGTCCCTTGAGAACGTCTTTGCCGAAGTCATCGTTCTGGTAGAGCACGCCGATCCTGCCATTGGCATGGTGTTCGAGGATGTATTTGGCGTAGATCCGACCTTCGCTTTGATAGTTGGGCTGAAATCCCATCGTCCAGGGAAACCGCTTCGGATCGCCCCATTTGGTGGCGCCTGAAGCAACGAATAGTTGCGGGACCTGCTTTGCATTGAGATATTTCTGGATCGCGGTATTCCCCGCGGTTCCCAGCGGCTGGAACACCAGCAGCACCTCATCGCTTTCGACCAGCTTGCGGGTCTGTTCGACGGTTTTCGGCGGGCTATAGGCGTCGTCGTAGCTGACGAAAGCAATCTTGCGGCCGTTGATCCCGCCGCCGTCGTTGATCATCCGGAAAAAGGCTTCGCTGGCCTTGCCGATGACACCGTAGGCGGATGCAGGCCCGCTATAGGGCATGATGTTCCCGATCCTGATTTCGGTGTCGGTCGCACCGGTATCGTATTTCTTTTGCGCCAGCGCCGTGGTGCTCGAGGCAACAACGGTCAGCCAGGAAATCGATGCGGCGACGGCGAGCACTTGCCTTGTGTTGGCCATTTCATCCCCTTGATGCTTTTGGTTTGCGAGCCGTGAAACACGGGCGTCGTTTTTGCTTGTTTCAGCGCCCACGCCAGACCGGCTTGCGCTTTTCCGCAAAGGCGCGAAGCCCCTCCGCGCGGTCTTCGGCCCCGAAGGCGATGGCGGCGATCGGCGCTTGCGCGCTCCAGGCCTCCTCATCGCTCCAGTTGGCGGATTGGAAAACGATCTCCTTGGACGCG
Source organism: Bradyrhizobium sp. (assembly GCA_050726155.1). Lineage (GTDB taxonomy): Bacteria > Pseudomonadota > Alphaproteobacteria > Rhizobiales > Xanthobacteraceae > Bradyrhizobium. The sequence continues at coordinate 24,584 of JBOHIT010000338.1, read as the reverse complement.
GCCAGCGCCGTCGGTCCGTTGACCAGCAATTGCCCAGCGAGCGCGAGCGCCTCGTCGAGCGCCAGGCCAGGCTCGCTGATACGGTTCACCAGGCCATGGCGGTGGAAGAACTCGGCGCTGTAGAAGCCGCCGGTCAAGGCGAGCTCCATCGCAATGTGATAGGGGATGCGCCGCGGCAGACGGAACAGTCCGCCGCCGACCGCAGCAACGTTGTGCCGGACCTCGGGCAACCCCATTTGCGCGTCGCGCGCCGCGACGATCAGGTCGCATGACAGGCACAGCTCGAGCCCGCCGCCGACGGCAAAGCCTTCGACGGCAGCGATCAGCGGCTTGCGCGACGGGCGCTTGAACATCCCGAAGCCGCCACGCTCGGTGACGGCGCGCTCGTTGCGCGCCACCGCCTTCAGGTCGGCGCCCGCGGAGAACGTTCCGCCGGCCCCGGTAATGATTCCGACGAACAGATCGTCTTCTGCATCGAGCAGATCCATCGCCTGATGCATCGCGCGCGCGGAGGCAATGTCGAAAGCGTTTCTCGCCTCGGGCCGGTTGATGGTGATGACGAGGATGTGGCCGCGACGCTCGGTGAGAATTCGTTCGGTCATGCTATTTCTCCTGAGGTGCGAGGCCGCGCTTGACCGAGGCGACGAAGGCGGTGCGCAGCGCGGCGAGATCGATGCGTTCAGGGTCGACCAGCCATTGCGCGATCACGCCGCGCGCCGAAGCCAGCGTCAGCACCGACCAGGCGGCGGCATCGATGCCCCGCCTGATCTCGCCATTGGCAATTCCCGCACGGATATCGTCTTCGATCGCCTTGGCGGAATCGCCGTTGATCTTCGCAATCGCCTTCGCGAGCGACGGCTTGTGCAATGCGCCGGCCAGCACCGTGTGCAGGGCGAGCAGCATCTCGCGGTCGCTGGCGCAGGCGTCGAAGTAAAATTCGATGCCGGCGATCAGATTGCCGAGGCCCGGACGGCGCCTGGCGCTGGCGCGCAGCCCGTTGAAAAACCATTCCCTGATGTATTCGGCGATGGCGGACAGCAGTTCCGCCTTCGAGCCGAAATAGTGCGACGGCAGTCCGCGGCTGTAGCCGGCCGCCTCGCCGGCATCGGCCAGTGTCAGTTCGTCGAGACCCTTGGCCGCCACGATCCGAGTCGCCGCATCGAGAATGGCGCGCTCGGCCTCTTCCCGGCGTTCGGACTGGGTCCGGCGTTTCAGCGCTGTCGCGGCGGCGTTCATGAGCCTTCCTCCCTGGCTTGACATCGGCCTACCACATACTTATTGGTCGATCAACAAGTAAATTTGATCGTGGCACCGACGCCGATCGATCGAAAAACCCGATGGAGGTTGCCCATGAATTTGCCCTACACGGCCGAGCACGAGACTTTCCGCACAACGGCGCGCCGTTTCATCGACAAGGAAATCGCGCCCTACCATGCGCAATGGGAGAAAGACGGCGTCGTCAGCCGCGACCTGTGGCGCAAGGCCGGAGCCGCCGGCCTGCTATTGACCGACATCCCCGCCGAATATGGCGGCGGTGGCGGCGACTTCCTGACCAACGTCGTTCTAACCGAGGAAATGCTGCGCGGCATGTATACCGGGCCGGGCTTTCGCGTGCATTCCGACATCGTCGCCCGCTACATCCTGCATTACGGCAGCGAAGCGCAGAAGCAGAAATGGCTGCCGCGGATGGCCAGCGGCGACGTGGTCGGCGCGATCGCCATGACCGAACCCGGCACCGGCAGCGACCTGCAGGGCGTCCGCACCACCGCGATCCGCGACGGCGACGACTACGTCATCTCCGGGCAGAAGACCTTCATCACCAACGGCCAGCACGCCGACCTCGTCATCGTCATCGCCAAGACCGACGCCTCGGCAGGCGCGAAGGGCGTGACGCTGATCCTGGTGGAAGCCGATCGTCCCGGTTTTGCGCGCGGGCGCAATCTGGAAAAAATCGGCCTCAAGGCCCAGGACACTTCCGAGCTGTTCTTCGACAATGTCCGGGTTCCGGTAGGCAACCGGCTCGGGGACGAAGGCCGCGGCTTCGGCTATCTGATGCAGGAGCTGCCGCGCGAGCGGCTCTTGATCGGCATCGGCGCGGTCGCGGCGATGGAGCCGGTGCTCGAATGGACCCTCGCCTACACGCGCGAGCGCAAGGCCTTCGGCAAGCCGATCATCGACTTCCAAAACAGCCGCTTCAAGCTCGCGGAGGTCAAGACCGAGGTCAGCATCGCCCGGGTCTATCTCAATCACTGCATCATGCTGCACATGGACGGTGAACTCGACGTGCCGACAGCAGCGATGTGCAAGCTGTGGCTGACCGAATGTTATGGCCGGGTCGTCGACACCTGCCTGCAGTTGCACGGCGGCTACGGCTACATGTGGGAATATCCGATCGCCCGTGCCTACGCCGACGCCCGCGTCCAGCGCATTTTTGGTGGCGCCAGCGAGATCATGAAGGAGATCATCGGGCGGAGCCTGTGATCAACGGCCGGTGCCTCCAGCCGGGCGGGAAAGCAGGCATCCGCCCTACCCGAGCGCTGGCGGCGTCCCTGTGTACGGCTCTCACGCATCTGTGCGATGTCGGCGGGCGAGAATTACAGTACCGAGACGCTGGCGCGATTCGTGGGCGGCGAGGATTGAACACCTGAAGCCAGGGTTCGCTCTATCAAGAAACAAGATTACGCGGCAGGACACCGCCTCGTGGCGGTGCCATCGCGTACAAAAAGGAGCCTATCCATGCGCATTCCAGCTTTGACCGTCGTGGCCGTCGCGGCACTTTTGACCGCGGCGCCGGCGCGGGCGCAGACCTATGACCCGGCCTTTCCGGTCTGCATCCAGACCTACGGCATCGACGGCGGCAACATCGAATGCGGCTTCAATTCGCTGGCACAGTGCACCGCATCGGCATCGGGCCGTGCCGCCCAGTGCATCACAAATCCCTATTTCGGCGGTGCGAGAGCGCCTGCGGGACCGAATGCGCGGCGGCAGCGCGGGGCGTATTAGATCGCGTCCTCGATGGCGCTGCGCTCCCTCTCCCGCTTGCGGGGGAGGTAAAACAGAAATCGATCCTCGCGATCAGCCGGCCGCCCGTCGCGGCATCGCCTCCGCAGCACTTTCGGGCGCTTGCGCAATTTGCATCAGAATGGTTTGCCCGGTCGACGCGATTTCGATTCCGGCTTCCTGGAATCGCTGCTTCATGCGCCGGTTGAATTCGCGCTGCACCGGCCAGCGGCCGCTGTCGGTGCAGCGGATCTGACCGACGATCGACACCATCGAACCATCCACCTTGTCGACGCCCCACAATTCGAGATCGCCGCGGATCGCCTGCCGGTACTCGGGTTCGCTGCGCATCCTGGCGACGATGTCTTTCAGGATCTCGCCGGCACGGTCGGTGTCTTCCTTGTAGGCAACATTGACGCTGACGGCGGCATTGCCGGCGCCGCGGCTTGAATTGGTAATCGTCGTCACGGCGCTGAAGGGAACGATGTGCACCGCGCCATCGCCGGCGCGCAGGCGAATGGTGCGGATCGAGACGTTCTCCACCGTTCCGGACAGGCCGGACACGCTGACATTGTCACCGACCTGGACGGTATTCTCCAGCAGCAGAAACAACCCGGTGATGAGGTCCTGCACCAGCTTCTGCGAGCCGAAGCCGATGGCGATGCCGACGATGCCGGCGCCGGCCAGCAGCGGGGCGACGTTGACGCCGATTTCGCTGAGCGCGGTGAGGCCGACCACGGTGACGATCAGACACAACAGCACCGTCCGCAGCATCGGCTGGAACGTCCGCAGCCGCGCCGCGCGCGCGTAATGTCCCTCGCGCGACAGCATATTGACCTGGCGGTCCATCAGCGCGTTGCTGACTTCCCAGATCGCGGCGGCGGCAAGTGCGGCGATGCCGATCGTCACCACCGCCGACAACAGCCGGCTGCCGATCTGGCCGCCATAGAACCAGACGACGGCGTCGACGCCCCATACTTCCAGCAGCCCCACGAAGCCCATGAAGGAGATGATCGAGGAGACGATCCTGCGCAGCAGCGGCAGATAGCGATTGGCGCGCGTCTCCAGACCTGGAAAACGCTGCAGGATTTCCGGGCGGATGCGGAAGCCGCGATCGATCAGGCTCAGCACCGCGATGATCGCCAGCCGCGCCACCAGAATGACGGCAATGGTGCCGACAAAATACTGCAACAGCAGCGAATAACCATTGCGGATATTCAGCGCCCACACCGTCCACAACGCGAGGTCCAACGCGATCGCAAGAAGGTGCCACACGCCGGCGATGCGGTTGCGCATCCGGGCGGCCGCGCCCTCGCGTCCGGCCGGCGCACGAATGAACTCGGCGACCGGTTGGCGGCATTGCAGGATGATGACGACGACAAAGAGATGCACGACAAGCATCACCAGACGCAGCAGCGCGGCATAGCCGCCGCGGTGCAGCCCCAGCAGCAGCGCCACATTCGCAAAGGCGATGCCGGAGACGCCGACGGCGACGATGCGCCGGACCCAGATCTCGATATAGGCGGCGGTCTCGGCGCGGACGCGAAACAGGCCGAACGGCCCCGCCAGCGCCCGCGCGGCGCAGATCAGCGCACGCGACAACGCATAGGCATTGACGACCGCCAGAATGGTCAGCCGCACCGTCGGCAGATCGCCGATCTCGGTCCCCAGCAGCATGGTGGCGACGCCGACGAAGACGAGCACCGGCAGCAGCTCAAGCAGGAGCCGCCCCAGCACGAACGGCAACCGGATCAGCGACTGCCAGGCCCGCGCCAGGCTGAGACGCCGCCGGTGCAATGCGGGCTCCACGGTGACGTCAGCCGCGGAAGATGGCGGATCGACCATCGCCAGCGTCTGCGCCGGCGCGCGCGCCGCTTGCGGCACCCGCGCTTCCAGCAGCGCCACCGGCCGCTTGATCAAGCGAAACACCAGCCATTCGGCGCCGAAGGCGCAACCGAACACCAGCGCCAGCTTCCAGGCGATGTCGAATATCTGCCCGTAGGCGGCGGGGTCATTGGCGGTCCGTACGAACCAGTAATAGAACGCCGGGAAATGCGTCAGCGAGCGCGCCAGATGCGCGATCTCGCGCGAGACTTCGCCGACCTGTTCGGAGACGGTCAGCAGCAATTGCGCGCCGAGGCTGTCCGCGGTGAGCGGGATCGCGGGCTTTGCTTCGGCCGCGAGTGCTGCGGCCTGCGGCGTGGCGTTGGCAATCGCGCGCAGCGTGTCGATCATCTGCGCGCGTTTGGCGTCATCCTGCAACGTATCGAGCGCCCGCTTCGCCTGATCCGGCGTCAGCACATTGCCGTTCGTTGCCGGGGCCGCCGCGGCCGGCGCCGCATTGATTTGTGCATGCGCCGGAGAGGCAAGCAACGCGCACACGAGCAGGAGTGAAGGGAGGAATTTGTGCGACATCGAGGCCCCTTTTAAAATGCGCACGACGGCAAAACCGGAACCGGATTTGCCGCCGCGCCAGCGTCATGTCGGAGAGCCCCTTTTCGCCGCCATCATGTGTCGGAAGTTTGCCATCGAGACGACATTCTCTTGGCATTTATCGCGGCGGATTCCTGGTCACACAAATGTCGCAGCGATCAATCGGGCGACATCGCCTATCTGCGGATCATGAAGAACAGATAAAGCAGGACCGGCAGGGAGAGCGAGGCCCAGGACAGGCCGTCCCACCAGCCGTCACCAACGAGCGCCGCGACCAGGCCCACGGTGGAGAGGATGCCGATCAGAATCGGCAGCGCAAAGATTTGTCGCAGCCTGCGATGACTTCTCAAGCGATCACCGCGACAGCAAGGGCGTATTGGCTTGGGAACCCTGGGCGATGGTGCGATCGACACTGGCGCCGGTCTTGCGCCGCCGCAGCCAGAGATAGACGCCCGTGCCCAGGACGAAGATCGTCAGCACATCGAGCAACGCCCAGAGAATTTTCAACGGCATGCCGCCATAGTCGCCAAAATGCAGCGGCTGCGAAATGAACAGGGTGGTGACGTACCACGGCATGTCGCGGCTGTCGGTGAGTTTGCCGGTTTCGGCATCGATCAACGCCGGCTTGAGCAGGCGCGAGGTGACCGGCGTGTCGCCTTTCAGGAACACAGCGTAATGGCTCTTGCTGGAGAACAGCGTTCCAGGGAAGGCAACGAAGCTCGGCGTCATTCCCGGCACCGCCTCCGTCGCGACGGTCACGGCCGATTGCAGCGAGGTCAGCGTGGCGGGCAGCGGGCGATCGCGGTATTGCGCGGTCATCTCGGCGAGCTGACCGTATTGCCACATCTTCAAGACCAGATCGGCCCAGGTGTTGATCACGCCGGTAAAGCCGACCACCAGCGTCCACATCACGAGCAGGATGCCCGCCAGATTATGGATATCGAGCCAGCGCACGATGCGCGGGCGATGGTTGCGGTAGGTGCCGAAGTCCAGCTTCCGCATCGACGGCGCATAGACCACGATGCCGGAGACGATGGCGACGCAAAACAGGATCCCCATCAGCCCAAGGAACAGCTTGCCCGGCAGGCCGGCGAACATGTCGGTGTGCAGCTTCAGCATGATGTAGGTGAAGCGGCCGGTGACATCGGGCGCATCGAGATAGGCGCCGGTATGCGAATCCATCCGGATGAAGCGATTGTTGGTGGGGTCCGACGTGATGGACTCGCCGACGCTCACGAACATCGCGTTGGGATCGTCGCGGTCCCAGACCAGGAAATGCGGCGCCGGTTTTGGCGCTTTCGCCAAAGCGTTGGCGAGAAGCTTATCGAGATCTGCGAACGGCGTCCCGGGCGGGACGTCCGCCGCCTTCACCTGGCTGTGCAGGAGATCGTCGATCTCCTCATGAAAGATCAGCGACAGGCCGGTGATGCACAGCAACAGCATGAACAGCGTGCAGATCAGGCTCGTCCATTTATGGACGGCGCCCCATCGGCGAAGAGATCGTGTCGCTGGAGTCATGGTTAGCTAGTTCCAGGTGTATTTGAGCGTACCAAGCACGGTACGGGCATTACCGAGGCCGCAGTAGGGCAGACCGGTGAAGCAGGACGCCACGTAGAAGTGGTTGGTCAGGTTGGTCACGTTGACCTGCGCCTTCAATCCCTTCCACTCCTGCCGTGCATAGCCGAAGTCATAGCTGATGGCGGCATCGGCCACCGCGTAGGCAGGCACGATGAAGGTATTGAAATTGTCGCCGTAGGTTTCGCCGACATAGCGCACTCCGGCGCCCAACCCGAATCCGGCGAGCGGGCCGTCGTACCAGGTGTACTTGCCCCAGATCGATCCCTGATCGGAAGCCGTGTTGATCATGTATTTGCCGGCATAGCCGGCGATGCTCTTCTCGACACGGGGATCGAGATGGCTGTAGCCGGCTACGAGCTCGAGCTCGCGGGTCAGATTGCCCTTGAGTTCGAGCTCGACGCCGCGCACGCGCACCGCATCGGTCTGGACGTTGAAGAACGGATTGGCAGGATTCCCCGTCAATACGTCCTGCTGGCGGATGTCAAAGGCCGCCGCTGTGATCATGAAGTTCGATCCGTTGGGCTTGAACTTGACGCCAACCTCGGCTCCTTCACCCGTCGTCGGCTTGAACCCCCTGCCGGCGCTATCGGCGCCCAGATTCGGCGTGAAGGTCGTTGCGTAGCTGACATAGGGCGACAAGCCGACGTCGAACAAATAGTTCAGGCCAATACGGCCGGTCTGCGCCGCGTCGTCGCGGCCATAGGTGCCTGGAAGCGGAAACAACGCCTTGCTGGTGAATTCGGTGCTGGCCCAGTCCTGCCGACCGCTCACGGTCAGCGTGAACCGGTCGAGCTTGATCTGGTCCTGCAGATAGACGCCGGCCTGCGACTGCTTGTCGTCACGCAGGATGAACGGCGCCAGCGATGCGAACGAAGGAACTCCGGTGCCATAGACCGGAGCGTAGGCATCAATCGGCAGGATGCCGGCTGACCGATAGTCGGTGTTGGCGCGCAGATTGAAGTAATCGACGCCAAAGAGAACCTTGTGGGCAAATGGCCCGGTCAGGAAGTCAGCCTGCAGCTGATTGTCGAGTGCGAGATTGGCGGCGTTGGCCTTCACATAATTGTAGGTGCGGGCAACAAGGCGATCCGTCACCATTCCCTCGGTGCGGACCGAAGCCAGATCGTTGCTGACTTCGGTGTAACGCAGGTTTTGCCGGAACTGGAGATTGTTGTCGAACCGGTGCTCGAATGCGTAACCGACCGCGAACTGCTCGAGATGGTAACCGTCGGGCCCGGGCTCGCCGAGATAGCGGCCGTAGGGGATATGTCCATTGGGATTTGGCAGGAAGGACACCTGCCCCGGCACGTATTGCTGATAGCCCTTGTTGTCGACCTTCTGGTAGTGCGCGAGAACCGTGAGGCTGGTGTCCATCGTCGGGCGCCAGGTGAAGCTCGGCGCGATGAACAGTTTGTTGTCCTGGACAAAGTCGGTCTGGGTGTTGCTGTCGCGTGCAAGACCGACGATGCGATAGAGGAACTCCTTGTTCTTGTCGATCGGGCCGCCGATGTCGAATGCACCCTGGAAACGCTCGAACGAGCCGGCGCTGCCGACAATCTCGTATTGCGGCGTCGAGGTCGGCCGCTTGCTGACCATGTTGAGCAGACCGCCCGGCTCGGACTGGCCGTACAGGCTGGCGGACGGACCCTTCAGTACCTCGATGCGCTCCAGATCGTAGGTCTCGATCCGGGGAATCGCGAAGGTCGTGTTATCCGCCGGTAGCCTCAGCCCGTCGAGATAGCGTGGCGCGTCAAAGCCCCTGAGCTTGAACGAATCGAAGAACGCGTTGGCGCCGAAGCTCGATACGGTCACCCCCGGCGTATAGCGCAGCGCTTCGGTGATGTTCTGGGCGCCCTGCGCCTCGATCTGGTCTTTCGTCACCACCGAAATCGATTGCGGCGTCGTCAGTATCGGCGTGTCGGTCTTGGTCGCGGTCGCGCTTTGGCTCGCGAGATAACCGACGACGGGGCCGTTGGCGCGTTCAGCCCCGGCGCCGCCACGTGCGTCCTGCTCCACTACCTGCTGCTGCCGGGCGGGAACCGCGACCTGTCGCGTGGCGCGCGGCGATCGCGCGGTCCTTCTTGCTGGCTGAGTTGCACGAACTGATTGCGGTTTGGGCGCATCGACGGTGACGGGCGGCAATGGTTGCGCGGACTGCGCGAAGCCCGGCCCGACCTGCATGCCGAGGCCGAACACAGTCGCGCAGAAAAAACTCTTCGACGCCGTGCCCCACGCCGACGACTTACCATGATCACGCATTGCAGACTCACCCCTTGACCCAACTGTCCCGTCATCGACAGAACAGATTTGATTTCCGGATGCCTTTGCGCGTGCGCAAAAAACCTTTGATCGTGCGTCGACGCCCTCCAAGTTCCCGGCGTTGGGACATTCCGTCGTCGGGTGGATGTCAGGACAGTCCGTCGCGCTGGCAACTGCTCGGCACGTAGCCAAAATGCCGGCGAAACGCGGTGGAGAAATTTGCCGGATTGGCATAGCCGACCGCATAGGCCGCCTCGGTCACCGACAATCCCTGGTGCAGCAGGGCTTCGCGCGCCGATTTCAGCCGGCTGGTGCGCAGATATTCCGAGGCGCTGACGCCAAACAGCCGGTGGAATTGCGCGGTGAACGACCGGCGGCTGACGCCGGCATGCCGCGCCAGTTCGGCAATGGTCCAGGGATGCCGCAGATCGGCCTCGATCAATTCCCTGACCGACTGCAGGCGCAGGCGCTTCCGGTCGGATACCAGACCGACACCCTCGTTGCCGCGCAGCGCCAACAAGGTACGGGCCAAAATCTCCGTCGCATGCGCCGACAGCAACAGCTCGGCGGACCGGCCCATGGCCAGTGGCGCAATCATCTCCATGGCAATGGCCTTGACCCGGGGCGATGCCTTCAGCGAAGCGACGAACACGTCTCGGTTTTCGGCGTCGAACAGCTCAGTGAACTCGTCCCGTAATCCGAGCCGCTCGAGCGACGAAACCGGAAACGCCATGCCGGCCGCCTGCATGTGCGCGCCGCGCGGCGCATCGCCGTGCCACAGCGTCGGTTCCCTGAGCGCCCTGACCACGATGGAATCATCGCAATAACGGATCGGGTTGGCGTGCTGACGCCAGCCGCTGCCGCTGCCCTTGAGCACCACCGAGATGAAAAGCCCCGCCTTGATGACGCCCTCGGTGCGGATCCGGCTGCTCAGCACCAAATTATTGCGTTGAAGAAGACAGCCCGGCTGTTCCAGCCATTGCGCACGACCGGCGAATTTTTCCGCGATCGCGTTGTCATCGTCATCCGGATCGACGATCCGGAACGTTTCGAAGATGTGTTGGTAGATATGCGGCATCTATCCAGTTCGGAACCGGTCGCGCCGCCACTATGCAATCCGCGACCAGCGCCCTCAAGACCGATGCCCCGCATCGAACTTAGAAGGTCTTGAAAATAGAACCGTTTTAATCCGCCTGCGATGATCGCGCGTGCGCTACTCCGACTTGTCGACATTCCAGAACACCGGCGTCGCCGGACCGTCGAGCACGCCGGTGAGCGATTTGCGCCACGACGCCGTCACGAGATACTGGCCGAGCGGGATGTAGATTACCTGGTCATAGACTTCGGTCTGGATGTCGAACGCGATCTTCTTCTGCTCTTCAGCAGACGACGCGCGCGCGAACGCATCGCGCAAGGTTTCGATCCTGGCGTTTTCGGGCCAGCCGAACCAGCCACCCTTGGTGCCCTTGCCGTTGATCTGCATCAGGCTGACGGGATTGAGCACGTCGGCCGCGGTCAGGTTGGTGAAGAACATGTTCCAGCCGCCTTCCTTCGGCGGCTTCTGGCTGGCGCGGCGCGACACCACGGTCTGCCAGTCGGCGGCCTGCACGTCGACCTTGAAACCGGCCTCGCGCAGCAACTGCGCGGCGACGATCGGCTGCGCCTTCAGCGTCACGACATCGCCGGGCGCCAGCACCACGACCGGTGTGCCGTCATAGCCTGATTCGGCGAGCAGCTTTTTCGCCGCCGCCATGCCGTCGCCCTTGACCAGCGTCTCGGATCCGATTTCGGTAGCGAGCGGCGTGTCGCAGATGAAGACCGCGCCGCAAATCCGGTATTGCTTGGCATTGCCGACCATGGCGTCGAGCACGTTCTTCTGGTTCAACGCGAGAAAGGCGGCGCGACGAATTTTGACGTTGTCAAAGGGCGGATAGAGGAAGTTCATCCGGCCGATGGTCTGGAAGCCGAGCTCGCTCAGGACCTTGACGTTCAGATCCTTGTTGGCGGCGAGCACCGGCACCAGATCGAACGGCGTCGTCTCCATGAAATCGATATCGCCGGACTGCAGCGCGTTCACCGCCGTCTGCGCATCGGCCATCGTGATCCATTCGACGCGGTCGACCTTCACGACCTTGCCGCCGGCGGTCCAGCTCGGCGCTTCCTTGCGCGGCACATAGTCCTTGTTCTTTTCATAGACCGCCTTCACGCCGGGCTGGAATTCGGCGGAAACGAATTTGAACGGGCCGGAGCCGACCTGTTCCTTGATCTGCTGGGTGTGCGGCGTTTCCGCCATGCGCTTCGGCATCATGAACGGCACGATCGACGACGGCTTGCCGATCGACTCCAGCACCAGCCCGTAGGATTCCTTCAGCTTCAGCGTGATGGTCTTTGCATCTGTCGCTTCAAGGCTGGCGGTGAAGTCCATCAGCTTCTGGCCCATGCCGTCGGCCTTGGCCCAGCGCCGCAGCGAGGCCACGCAATCTTCCGCGGTGACCGGCGCGCCGTCATGCCATTTCAGGCCGTCACGCAGCGTGAACGTATAGGTGAGCTTGTCGTCGCTGACTTTCCAGTCGGCCATCTGAGGCGTGATCTTGAAACTGGAATCGGTCGCCAGTAGCGTGTCGAAGACCATGTAGCCATGGTCGCGCGTGATGTAGGCGGTGGTGAAACCGGGATCGATGATGCGCAGGTCGGAATGCATCACCGCGGTGACGGTCTTGCCGGCGGCCATGGCCCGGGACATCAGCGCTTGCGACGTCAGCGCCAGAGACAACGCAATGACGGGCAGCGTGACGAACGAAGCTATCGTGGGACGTTTCCGACGCGTGATACGAAACATTCGATCTCTCCTGGCGTGAACCGGTCAATGAACGATTGAGCGCGTGCAGCGTGTGGCCTCTGGCTTCTAACTTCAGATTTGGCCGGTCGCCTCAAGACGCCCGCTGCCTAAAATGTTGGCGAGCGAGCCTGACTGCCTTCCAAGCAAAAGCTATTCCAAATCCCGGGTACCAGAAGGGTGCACGACGCCGCACCCCGCAGCAAGCCGACCTTCGTCATTTGGCGCAACCCACGCGCCAGTCAAGCGTCCAAAAATCTCGGGGATTTCCGATGCCGGCGTAGTAAGCTTGCCGGGCCAAGGGGAGGAAACGCATGCTCAGTCAAGTTGATCGCCCTGCGATCGCCGGGATTCTGGCTGCGACGGTCCTGGCCCTGACCGTCGCCGGCGGTGCCAACGCTGCCCCGAAAGCCAAAACCAACCAGATCCAGTTCGAATATGTGGCGCCGAAAAATCCGGCGCACCAGACGATCCATGACCAAATGAAGCAGGGCCGCGCCCTCGAACACATGCAGGAATTGTTGAGCCCGATCCGCCTGCCCTATCCGCTGACCCTCAAGGTCGCGGGATGCGACGGGGCGATGAGTGCCTGGTACAATGATGAAGTCATCACGGTCTGTTACGAACTGCTGGCGGACGTCCTGAAGAGCGCGCCCCCGCGCGACCTGCCCATCGGGCTTTCCCGGGCGGACACGGTGCTGGGGACGGTCCTTGCGATCTTCCTGCACGAAACCGGACATGCGGTTTTCAACATGCTGCAAATACCGGTGCTCGGCCGCGAGGAAGATGCCGCCGATCAATTCGCCGCCTACATCATGCTCCGGCTCGGCAAGGACGAGGCCCGCAGGATGATCCTCGGCTCCGCCTACCATCACAGGATTCAAATGCCGGGAGCTCAGGTCGACGTTCCGATCCAGTCGTTTTCAGATGAGCACTCGCTGCCGGCCCAGCGAGCATTCAATATTTTGTGCACCGCCTATGGCGCGGACAAGAAACTGTTCGCCGACGTCGTCGAAAAGGATTTCCTGCCCAAAGGCCGGGCCGAGGTCTGCGACAGGGAATATGACGATCTCAACTTTGCCATGACCAAGCTGATCGGGCCGCATGTCGACAAGCGTCTGGCCGCGAAATTTCACGAGGTCTGGGCCCGAACCGTCAGCGCCCGACGCGCACGTGTCGCGCACCAATAGCATACGCTGATATCAGGTCTTGCCGGCGCAATCGTCGTCACTCGCCCTCGGCGAAGCCAGCCTGGACGACTTCTTCGCGCTTTCGCCGCAGGTGCGTGTGCAGGATATGGGCGAGCCCGCGGGCATCGCGCCGCTGCAGCGCGTTCAGGATTCCTTCGTGCTCCTGGATAGCAAGCGCCCAGTGCTCGGGCGACATCGGTGTGATGAACCGGGCTCGCCGTATCCGCGCGGCGATCGATTCATAGAAGCCGGCCAGCACGGCGTTATCGGCCGCGCGAACGATGGCCTCGTGAATCAACCGGTTGCAGCGATAATACGAGAGCAGGTCCTGCGCGCGATAATATTCGACCATGTTGGCTTGCAACTCGGCGATTTCGCGCAATTGCGGATCGGAAATGCGAGGGCACGCCAGTTCGCCGGCCGCGGCCTCCAGCGCCTCGCAGACTTCGAACAGTTCCTTGACGTCCTTTTGCGTGAGCTTCGCGGCGCGCGATCCGCGATTGGGCAGCAACACGACAAGCCCTTCGGCCGCGAGCACCTTGAGCGCCTCGCGCAACGGGGTCCGCGATATCGCAAAGGACGCGCACAACTCGCGTTCGGGAATTCTCGCACCGGGCGGGATTTCACCTTCGGTCAAGACGTGCCTGAGGCGGGAAACCACCTCGTCATGCATCATGTCGCGGCCTCCTGGAGGACTGATGGAACCATTTTGAATGCAAAAATGATCTGAACCAAGCAAATTCTACCGGAATAGGGTTGCCAACGGCCATTTTTGCATTCAAAAATGCCTCCCGCAGCCGGGCTGAGGCCCTACCCTGAGGGGTCTGACAACAAAATGAATGAAAACGCCACCCCCGACACAAGCCTGCTTTACGAGGTCCACGACGGCATCGGCCGGATCATTTTCAACCGGCCGCAGGCGAGAAATTCGCTGACCTTTGCCATGTATGAGCGGCTGGCCGCGATCTGCGAAGCCGCGGCCGGCGATCGCACTCTCAAAGTGCTGATCCTCTCCGGCGCGGGTGACAAGGCCTTCGCGGCCGGCACCGACATCAATCAGTTTCGCGCCTTCAGCTCGCCCCAGGATGCGATCGACTACGAGGTCCGGATCGATCGCGTGCTGACCACGCTCGAGCAATGCGCCGTGCCGACGATTGCGGCGATCAACGGCGCTTGCACCGGCGGCGGCGCCGGGATCGCCGCGTGCTGCGACCTCCGCATCGGCACCAGCACCGCGAAATTCGGATTTCCGATCGCGCGTACGCTGGGCAACTGCCTGTCGGCGGCCAATATCGGCCGGCTCTCGGCCCTGATCGGAGCGACACGGCTCAAGGAGATCATTTTCACCGCGCGTCTGATCGAAGCGCAAGAAGCCGCCGGCATCGGTCTGCTGCACGAAGTGGTGGAGGATCTTCCCGCCCTCGAACGACGGGCCGACGAACTGGCGCGGCTTGTCGCCGGTCATGCACCCCTGACGCTGCGCGCCACCAAGCAGGCGCTGCTGCGCGCGCAGCCGAAGCCGCCCGAAGACGAAGACCTGATCCTGATGTGCTATCAAAGCCGGGATTTCCGCGAAGGTATGGATGCCTTCCTCAACAAACGCCAGCCGCAATGGACCGGCGAATAAGCACCAACAAGAGCGCGGGAGAAACCATGGGCCCCTTGAGTGGATTGAAGGTAGTCGACCTGACGCACGTTATGGCAGGCCCGACCTGCACGCTGATGCTCGCCGACATGGGCGCCGAGGTCATCAAGATCGAGAAGATCCCGGCCGGCGACGACACCCGCTACATGGTCCCTCCCAAGATCGGCGACGTGGCGGCCTCCTTCCTGATGATGAACCGCAACAAGAAGGGCATCGCGCTGGACCTGAAGACACCGGGCGGCGCAAAGGTGTTGCGGCGCCTGATCGAGAAGGCAGACGTGCTGGTCGAGAATTTCGGCCCCGGCGTGATGGACCGGCTCGGTTTCGGTTACGCCGACCTCCGCAAGGCGCACCCCGCCCTGATCTACTGCTCGCTGTCCGGCTTTGGCCGCACCGGCCCCTACAAGCATCGCCGCGGCTTCGACCTGGTGGCGCAGGCGATGAGCGGCATCATGAGTTTTACGGGAGAGCGGCCGGACGGACCGCCGGTCAAATGCGGCGCGCCGCTGTCCGACATCACGGCCGGCATTATCGCGGCCATGGGCATTCTCGCGGCCTATGCCCACCGTCTCAAGACCGGCGAGGGTCAATGGGTCGAAACCTCGCTGTTCGAGGCCGCACTGGTCCAGACCTATTGGCAGGCCGCCATTGCGATGGCCACCGGCGTCGCGCCGAAAGCGATGGGCTCGGCCCACCCGCTCAATGCGCCCTACCAGGCGTTCGAAACGTCGGACAAGTGGATCGTGGTCGGCGGCGCCAATCAAAAGCACTGGGGCCGCACGCTCGAGGTGCTTGACGCGACCGAACTGGCGAAGGATCCGCGGTTTGCGACCGGCGCCGACCGGATGGGAAATTTGAAGGAGCTGGAAGCCCTGCTCACGGCGCGCTTCAAAACCAGGCCCGCCGAACACTGGCTGGCTGCACTCGAGGAGGCCGGCGTTCCCTGCGGGCCCGTCAACGACATGCTGCAGGCCCTCGCGGACCCGCAAACCATTGCGCGCGAGATGGTGGTCGAGGTCGAGCATTCCACGCTCGGCCGGGTGAAGACGATCGGATTGCCGATCAAGTTCTCGCAGACGCCCGGCAAGGTGCGGTCGGGCGCGCCGCTCTACGGCGAGCACACCAGCGCCATCCTCGGCGCTTACGGTTTTGACGCCGACGAAATTGCAGCGCTCCAGAAAGAAGGCGCGATTGCCGCGGCGGAATTTGCCGGGGATGGAGTAGGCTGACGCAAAGGCCCGCGAAAACGCCACGAACAAGAAAACAAGACCAGCACACATGGCAAAACACTTGGCAAAACACTTGGCAAAATAGTTGGGAGGACTAGATGTCTCAGAAAGCGAAATTCGCTGCGATCGCCTTTGGTCTCTCGATCGGGCTCGCGGGAGCGGCAGATGCCGCGTGGCAACCAGCCAAGCCGATCGAGTTCATTGCCACGGCAGGCCCGGGCGGCGGCACCGATAATTTTGCCCGCGCGGTCCAGAATATCATCACCAAGTACAAGCTGGTCGAGCAGCCGATCGTGGTCGTCAACAAGGCCGGCGGCAGCGGCGCCGAAGGCTATACCTACGCCAAGGCGATGGCGGGCGATCCCTACAAGGTCGTGTTCGGCACCTCAAATGCCTGGAACCAGCCGATGGTCTCCAAGGTCGCCTACAACTACACCGACCTGACGCCGATCGCCGCGATGGTGCAGGACGAGTTCCTGCTCTGGGTGAAGCAGGATGCGCCCTACCAGAACGTGCAGGATTTCATGAAGGCCGTCGCCGCGAAGCCGGCGGGCGATTTCAAGATGGGCGGCGCGCAGTCAAAGGACACCGACGAAACCCTCACCCGCATGATCGACAAGACGGCCAAGGTGAAATTCGTCTACATTCCCTTCAAGAGCGGCGCCGAGGCCGCGGTGCAACTGGCCGGCGGTCATATCGACGCCCACGTCAACAATCCCAGCGAAAGCATCGGACAGTGGAAGGGCAGCACCCAGCGTCCGCTATGCGCCTTCAGCCCGCAGCGTCTGCCGGACGGACCCAAGGTCACGGCAACGCAAAACTGGCACGACATCCCGACCTGCGTTGAGTCAGGCCTTGCCATTCCGCAATTTCAGCAACCCCGCACGGTCTGGCTACCGGGAAAGGTGACCCCCGACCAGGGCACCTTCTATGTCGAGCTGATGAAGAAGGTGCAGGCCACGCCGGAATGGAAAGAATATATCGAGCGGACGTCGCAAACCGACACCTTCCTGACCGGTGATTCCTTCAACAAGTTCATCAAGGAAGACATCGAACGCACCCGCAAGGTTGCCGTCGAAGAGGGCTGGCTGATCTCCAACTAGAGCAGGGATCATGGTCTCGGGACGCAGTCTGGAAGCGGCGACGGCCCTCATCACCGGGGCGTTCGGCGCCGCCGTCGTCGTCTCCAGCCTCGACAACGGCATCGGCTGGTCCGCCGCCGGCGTCGAGTCCGGCACCTTTCCGTTCATCGTCGGCCTCGTCATCCTGGCCGGCAGCCTGTTCAACCTGGTGCAGGGATGGCTGCACGCGCGCGCCGTTATCCTCGGGCCAAGCGAGCTCAGGCGGTTGGGAATGTTGTTCGTCCCGGCCGCGGTCTTTGTCGGAATTATTCCGCTGATCGGGATGTATCCGGCCGCCGGCTGCTATGTGTTCGGCGCGCTCGCCTGGCACAAGCGCGGCTCGCTGCTGCTGGCGGCCCTGGCCGCGATCGGCGCGGCGGTGGCGCTCTACCTGATATTCGAACTGACATTCCAGATCTCGTTGCCGCGCGGCGTGCTCGGCACCTTCTTCGGCTTCTAGGGGAGCGCTTCGTTGGAAAATCTCGAAGCCCTCATGCATGGTTTTGGCATCGCGCTATCGGGCAATCATATTTTCCTGATGCTAATCGGCGTGCTGCTCGGCATTCTCGTTGGCGTGCTGCCCGGCCTTGGGGCGCCCAATGGCGTATCGCTGCTGCTGCCGCTCACCTTCGGAATGCAGCCGGTATCGGCGATCATCCTGCTGTCCTCGATGTATTGGGGCGCCTTGTTCGGCGGCTCGGTCACTTCCATCCTGTTCAATATCCCTGGCGAGCCGTCCTCGGTCGCGACCACGTTTGACGGCTATCCGATGGCGCGCGACGGCAGGCCGACCACGGCGCTGGCCACAGCCTTCGGCTCGGCCGCCTTTGGCGCGCTCGCCGGCGTCGTCCTCATTACGCTCTGCGCGTCATGGGTCGCACAAGTGGCGCTGGCCTTTGGACCGCCCGAATATTTCGCGGTCTATTTCCTGGCGTTTGCCAGCTTCGTGGGCATGGGCGGCACGCCGCCGATCAAGACGCTGGTGTCGCTTGCGATCGGCTTTGCCCTTGCAGCCGTCGGGATCGACACGGTTTCCGGCAGCGTGCGGCTCACCATGGGCATCGACGAGATGGTGAAGGGCGTCAGCTTCGTGGTCGCGGTGATGGGCCTGTTCGGCATCGGGGAGTTGCTGATCGCCGTGGAAGAGGAATTTCACGTCAAGGCGATCTCTTCCAGGGTGGAGTGGCGCGAAGTCTTCCGCACGCTCGCGGGTTTGCCGCGATATGGCTGGGCGCTGTTACGAAGTGCTGCGATCGGCTGCTGGATGGGGATTACGCCGGGCGGCCCGACCGCTGCATCGTTCATGAGCTACGGCATCGCCAAGCGGCTTTCGCCCCGGCGTGCGAATTTCGGCAAGGGCGAGCCGGAGGGCATCGTCGCGCCGGAAGCCGCCGATCATGCCGCCGGCACCAGCGCCCTGCTTCCGATGCTGTCGCTGGGTATCCCCGGATCGGCGACCGCCGCAGTCATGATGGGCGGCCTGATGATCTGGGGCCTCAATCCCGGACCGATGCTGTTCGTCGAGCAAAAGGACTTTGTCTGGGGATTGATCGCTTCGATGTATCTCGGCAACGTCGTGGCCGTTGTGCTGGTGCTGCTGACCGTGCCGATCTTCGCGGCGCTGATGCGCGTGCCGTTCTTCATCATCGCCCCGGTCATCGTCATCATCTGCACGGTCGGCGCCTACTCGGTTTCCAATTCCTATCTCGACGTCATGTTGATGATGGGCTTCGGTGTTCTCGGTTATCTGTTCAAGAAGCTTCACTATCCGCTGGCGCCGCTGGTGCTCGCGATCGTGATCGGCGACAAGGCGGAAGATGCCTTTCGTCAATCGATGCTGATGTCACGGGGCTCGCTCGGGATATTTTTTGCCAAGCCGCTGGTGACGACGCTGATCCTGCTTGGCGCGGCGCTGCTGCTGATGCCGGTGATCTGGCGGACGATCGGCCGGATGATGCCGCGGCCGCAGGTCAAGCCATGACGATCGTACCAGACAAGACGAACGCAGAACGGTTCGGGAGACCCTGATGAGACCGATTATAGCGCTTGCGATGGGCGATCCTGCCGGCATCAGTCCGGAATTGACGGCGAAGCTTCTTGCGCTCGACGAGATCGTCAGCAAAGCCCGGATCGTCGTCATCGGCGACCGCCGCGTGCTCGACGACGGCGCGCGAATTGCCGCGGTGAAGCTCGACCTGGTATCGGTATCGCCCGATGCCGATATCTCGAAGGAGGAGCGCCCGGTTTTCATCGATCTCGGCCACCTCGATCCGGCCTCGGTTGCGCGAAGCACCGCAACCGCCGCGGGCGGCCGGTTTGCGCTGGACAATTATCGCCATGCGCTGACGATGGGACGCGACGGGCGAGCGCACGCCGTCTGCTTTACGCCGTTCAACAAGAACGCCATGCGCCTTGCCCACTCCGTCTATGACGACGAGATCAGCTTTTCGGCCGACGTGGTCGGGCTTGACGGCCCGGCCAGCGAGTTCAACGTGCTGGAGGGACTTTGGAATGCGCGCGTCACCTCGCATATTCCCCTTAGCGAGGTCGCGTCGCACATCACGGGGGAACGCGTCCTGCGCGCGCTGCGGCTCACGGACGCTTCGATGCGAACGGCCGGCTTCAAGCGCCCGCGCATCGCGGTTGCCGGGCTCAACCCGCATGCCGGCGACGGCGGAAATTTCGGGCGGGAAGAGATCGATGCGATCGGACCCGCGGTGGAGCAAGCCGCCGCTGATGGAATCGCGACCGAAGGCCCGTTTCCCGCGGACACCGTGTTCCTGCGCGCCAAGAGCGGCGCATTCGACGCCGTGCTGACGATGTATCATGACCAGGGCCAGATCGCGATGAAGCTGATGGGCTTCGATCGCGGCGTGACACTGCTGGGCGGCTTTCCGTTTCCGATCTGCACACCGGCGCACGGAACGGCCTACGACATCGCCGGCAAGGGTATCGCGAACGTCGGCGCCGCACGTGCGGCAATGCTGCTTGCCGCGGAGATGGCGCAGAGAAAACTGCAGGCTTGAACAACGAACCCGGGAGAAGCCTCATGAAACCGAGATCGCTGGTTCGATACGTATTCGCGCTCGGCGTCGCCACCCTGCTGATGGCGGGGGCAGCCCCAGCCGCCGATGTGCGCGTGATGATCTCGGCGGGATTTTACAATGCCTATTCCGAACTGGTACCGGCGTTCGAGCGCGCCAGCGGCCACCGTCTGGTCACGACGCGCGGTCCGTCGATGGGGGACTCGCCGGAGTCGATCCCGACGCGGCTGGCGCGCGGCGAAGCCGCTGACGTCGTAATCCTGGACGGCAGCGCCGCCGATGCGCTGGGCAGCAAGGGATTGCTGCGCGCCGGCAGCAAGACCGAGCTCGCGCAGTCGCTGGTCGGCATGGTGGTGCGTGAAGGCGCGGCCAAGCCCGATATCGGCAGTGTCGAGGCGTTTCGGAACACGCTGCTGGCGGCAAAGTCGATCGCCTATTCGGATAGCGGCAGCGGCACTTATCTGTCGACCAAGCTGTTCGCCCAACTCGGCATCGCCGACCAGATCGCCGGCAAGAGCCGCCGGGTGCGCGGACCGCCGTCCGGCGAGCCGGTGGCCAAGGTGGTCGCGCGCGGCGAGGCCGAGATCGGCTTCCAGCAGGTCAGCGAGTTGATCCATGTCGAAGGCGTAACCTTTGTCGGCGCGATTCCGGCCGAGTTGCAGCCCGGTTTTTCATTCGCGGGCGCGCTCACCAATACGGTCCAACAGCCGGAGGCGGCCAATGCGCTGCTTCAATTCCTCACCTCACCGGCGGCCGCACCCGTGATCGCGAAGGCCGGGCTGCTGCCGCCCTCACCGCGATAGCGAGCGAACCGCGCGAAACGTCTGACGCCGCGCACGCCGCCGCAGGCTCCTGGTCCTGCAGCGAAAGCAACGTACCGCCTCCGCGCGTCCCTTTTTACAGCGTCAAAACAGCCTGTGTGACGTTGCGCACAGCGCCTCCCGTGTCCGCGGCATAACTTCGCACCATTGAAACGGTGCAAACCCGCACCACTGACAAGGAGGTTAAAATGTTTCGTAAACTTGCTCTCGTGCTCGTCGCGCTCGCTACGACCGCAGCTTTCTCCGCTCCCGCGTCCGCCCGTGGTCACGGTGGTGGCGGCCGTGGCTTTCACGGCGGTGGGCATCACTTCGGTGGTGGACGTCACTTCGGTGGTCATCGCCACTGGGGTCATCACCGCCACTGGGGTCATCATCGCCATTGGGGTCATCGTCACCACTACCGGTTCGCCCGCTATGGCTACTACGGCGGTGGATACGGCGGCGGCGGTTATGCGGTTGACGATTCCTGCTACCGCGTCGTCGACACCGAAGTCGGTCCGCGCCGCGTAAACACCTGCGAGTAATCGTAGAGTCCGGCAACAACGCCCTGGCCCACCGGCTGGGGCGTTTAGCCTATGAAGACGGTTTAATACCCGCACCCGCGCGACCCGCATTCGGTGCGCTGTCGGCGGACCGGCTACGCCTCTATTTCTCCGGCCGCATCCACGAATGGCCATTTCGGGCGCTTGGCCTTGCGGTAAGGCAACTTGGTGAAGTCACGCGTGACGACGCCGGGTGCGTCAACCATGATGATTCGCTCGGCAATCGGCGCGTAGGCGGCACGAAAATGCTGCGAAGATTTGACGACAACAAGCCTGCGCTGCGCCGGATCGCAGCCGAGCTGCGTGAACAGGTCGAGGCCGAAGGCCTGACAGCGAAAGGTCGTGAGCGCGACCTCGACACCGTCGCAGGCAATCAGCGCGGAATCGCCGAGCTTGGCCGGCGTGCCGGCAAGCCCCGTCATCACCATGTCGCGCGCCAGCGCCCGGATCTCCCAATTCGCATCGACGGGATCGCCGGATAGCGGGGCTATCTTGCCGCCGATACGCAGCGGCAGGCAGGCGCCGACACCTGCATCGAAGGCGATCCTCACCGAACCGGGGTCCCAGATCGGACCGAGGCAGACGCCGGAGATGCGACGTTCCAGGATACGCCGCAGGATGAAGGTCGAGTCACCAGGTGCGCCGCCACCCGGATTGTCGCTGCCGTCGCCGAGCACCACCGTGCCGTTGCCGGCAAGCGCCGCATCCAGGGCCTCATCAATGCCGGAAAGCTCCTCGACCAACTGCCCGCGCAATTCGACGAGCTCCGTGGCGAGACGCTGCGCCAGACCGGCACCGCGTGCACCGCCGGGATCGGCCGCGGCATCGCTGTAGATCAGAATCTTCGTGCCCATGTCCGGCGTGTCACCCCAGGCGAAGCCGTGCACGACCGAGATGGAGACGATACCGTCCCGTCCCTCCAGCGCCCGTACGCGGTCGGTGAAGCCGCGCGCCGGCTCGCGCGTGGTGTGGAGCGTGGCGATCATGCCGGTGTCGACGACCGACGCGGAGAGCCGCAGGCGCTTTTCGGCCAGGGCCGTGCAGTGGTCAACGAGCTCGACCGCGCGCTCCAGGATGTCGGTGTGCGGATATTCCTTCCAGCAGATCAGAAGGTCGGCGTTCCCGACCATCGCGGCGCTGAGATGCGTGTGCGGATCGAGCGTACCGCCGATCACGGTATTTGGCCCGACGATCTCCCGCACGCGGGTGAGGAGATCGCCTTCGCAGTCGTCATAACCGTCGGCCACCATGGCGCCGTGCATGCCGAGCAGAACCATATCGACCGGGAGCGCGGCGCGCAGATCCGCCAGCAATGCGTCGCGCAGGCCTTCAAAGGCCGCGCGCGTCACGACGCCGTTCGGCACCGCGGCGGCCACCAGCCCCTCGATCAAGTTCCAGCCACGCGCAGGGCCGACCAGACGCGCCGCCCAGAGCGGCCCGCTATGCATCTGCATCGCGTCCGGATGCTGGCCTGCGGGATAATAGGCGCGCTCGTGAAAACACGACAGGCCGGTCGGCATCGGCGCAAACGTGTTGGTCTCGGTAGCCAGTGCGGCGGAGAAGACGCGCATGAAGATCCCGATGGTCCGGCGTGAGAAGGTGAGACGGCTTCACCCGCCCGGGACGCCGGCGTGTAACTCGTTGACGAGCACGCGCATGTTCTCGCTGTAGTCGATCGGCACCACGACGAGATGCACGCCGCCTGCGCTGAAAGCGGACTCCAGCATGGTCGAGAGTTCAGAGACTTTGCCGACGCGCGCGCCCTTGGCGCCGTAGGATTTCGCGTAGGCGACGAAATCGGGATTGCCGAACTCGAGGCCGAAATCGGGAAATTCGTCGACTTCCTGTTTCCAGCGGATCATGCCGTAGGCGCGATCCTCCAGCACCAGCACGACCAGATTCAGCTTGCGCCGCACCGCCGTTTCCAGCTCCTGCGAATTCATCATGAAGCCGCCGTCGCCGCAGACCGCGAGCACGCGCCGCCCGGGATGGATCAGCGCCGCTGCGATCGCCGAAGGCAGCCCCGCCCCCATCGTCGCCAGCGCATTGTCGAGCAGCAACGTGTTGGCGACGCTGGTGCGATAGTTGCGGGCGAACCAGATCTTGTACATGCCGTTGTCGAGAGCGACGATGCCGTCCGGCGGAATCACGCCGCGGACGTCGTGCACGATGCGCTGCGGCGTCAACGGAAACCGGTCCTCGGTCGACCGTTCGGCGAGGCGGGCCAGAATGCCTTCGCGCAACCCCAGCAAGGCCTGACCGTTGGGGAGCTTGCCTTCGAGGCGATCGGCCAGCGCCGCAAGGCCGGCGCCGACGTCGCCGACGATTTCAGCTTGCGGGAAGTAGACCTGCTCCACCGTAGCCGGGGTGGCGCCGACATGGATCACCTGCGGTCCGTCATGGCCCATCAGGAACGGCGGCTTCTCGACGGTGTCATGGCCGATCGAAATGATCAGGTCGGTCTGGTCGATGGCCTCGTGCACCCAGTCCCGCTCCGACAGCGCGGCGGTGCCCATATAGAGATTGGAGCCCGCATTGACGGCGCCCTTGCCCATCTGGGTGTTGAAGAAGGGAATCTTGCAACGTCGCACGAACGCCGACAGCGGCTCGGCAAGTTGCGGGCGGCTCGCCGCGGCGCCCAGCATCACGAGCGGCTTTTGCGCGGCCATGATCATGGCAGCGGCGCGTTCGATGGCCGCTGGCGGCGCCACCGGAAGCTCGACCGGATGCGGCGGAATGATTTCGGCGGCGGCTTCGTCGGCCGCGATGTCCTCGGGGACTTCGAGATGCACCGGACCCGGGCGTTCCTGCTGCGCCACGCGGAAGGCGTCGCGAACCAGCGTCGGAATACTTTGCGCGGCGATAATTTGCGTCGCCATCTTGGTC